>NZ_LSMM01000062.1:0-36269 GCF_001566815.1 Marinobacter sp. Hex_13 | reverse complement strand
ACAAACACCTGCAATAGGTAGCCCAGAATGATCAGAGATACGCTGGAGGCAATGACCCCATAGATAATGGTGAGGAATGCTCTATCACCCAAATAACGAATGACAGCCCGGTATAGCCCGAGGCGGATAAACACGGCAATAGTGAACACCACCGTAATGGCAGCAACCGTCAGTTGCTCCTGAGTCGGCAGCCAAAGGTGCTGTTCCAGGCGTAAGGCAAACGCAGCCCAGATTGCAAAGAACAGGAAGAACGCATCCGACAGAACGGAAACAACCCGTTTATAAAACCTCGGAAGGTTCAGAAATGACCTGATCATAAGATTGCCATCTCTACGCTTTGCCAACTTTTCCCTGTTCAAGCGGTTGCCTCCTTCATTACCCGTGCGAGCACCTTGCACGTGAGTTTGACTTCTTCGGCCGTCAATGTCGGGTGAACCAGGAACATCAGGCTGGTATCACCCAACTCCCTGGCCACCGACAAGCGCTCCTCCGGAGCCATACCTGCGTCCTGTATCGCCTTCTCAAAATACACTTCCGAGCAGGAGCCGGAGAAACAAGGCACGCCAGCACTAACAATCTCAGACATCACCCTGTTTCTATCCCACCCTGGCTTAAGGGTAGTAGGCTCTACAAAAACATAACACTTATAGCCGGCATGGCCGATGTGTTCCGGAACCTCCGGCACTCTCAGCCCTTTGCACTCCCTGGCAGCCTGCCAGATAGCCCTACAGTTAGCCCGACGGCGCTCAGCCCAGTCCGGCATACGCCGTAACTGAATCCGGCCAATGGCAGCCTGCATCTCCGTCATCCGCCAGTTCGTGCCAAAACTCTCATGCAGCCAGCGAAAGCCCGGCGGGTGCTCGCGCTCATAAACCGCTTCCCAGCTTTTGCCATGATCCTTGTAGGCCCACATGCGCGACCACAGTTCCCGATCATTGGTGGTCACCATGCCGCCCTCGCCACCGGTGGTCATGATCTTGTCCTGGCAAAAGGACCAGGCTGCTACGTGCCCCAGAGACCCAACCGGTTTGCCCTTGTACGTCGCACCATGGGCCTGGGCACAATCTTCGATCACTGATAAGCCATGGCGGCAAGCCAAGTCATTCAGGCCATCCATGTCACAGGGCCAGCCTGCAAGATGAACCGCAATGACCGCCTTGGTGTTGTCATTAATCAACGACGCAACCGTCTCAGCCGAAATCCCCTGGGAATCCGCATCCACATCCGCGAACACAGGCCAAGCGCCCGCGTTAACAATACACGTTACCGAGGCCAGGAAGGTTCGGGAAGTGACAATTACTTCATCACCGGCGCCAATACCTAACGCCTTCAATGCAAGATCCAGAGCCACCGTGCCGTTCGCCACGGCCACGGCATAGTCAGTGCCGGAGAATTCAGCGAATTCCCGCTCGAATTCACGACATTCCTGGCCGGTCCAGTAATTGACACGGTTGGAGAGTAATACCCGGGAAGCCGCATCGGCCTCTTCCTGAGTATAGGAGGGCCAGGGGGAGAATGGTCCGTTTAACATTTAGTGAAAAACCGTTTGGAAAATGTATTGAACATCAAGACGAAGAGACCAGTCTCGGATGTAATCCAGATTGATCCGAACCTTGTCGGGCCAGATAACGTCGCGATTGTAGGCTTCCGGATTCGCCTGGGCAGCCAGGATCTCTTCTTCATCACGGTACTTCAAAGTGGCAGGTCCGGTAATGCCGGGCCTGATAGACAGCATCGCCCGCTCTTCACCCTGCAACTGATCGGCAAAGCCGGGTACATCTGGCCTCGGGCCAACAAAGCTCATATCACCAACAAACACGTTCCAGAGTTGAGGAAGTTCGTCTATCTTGGTACGACGAAAGAAGGCTCCAAGCGGAGTAATACGAGGATCCACCCGACTGGTAACGGTGGTGTCGAACGAGGCAACCGGGCGCATGGTTTTTATTTTCACTACCCGGAAAGTACTGCCATTACGCCCTACCCGCTTCTGGATAAAAAAGCCGTTGGATCGAGTGTCGATGGTTGCTGCCAACCAAGCAATCACAATCAACCACCAGACCAGGGTCAACCCCAGAAGCGCAAAAACCAGATCAAAAACCCGCTTCATCAGAGCCTGAATCGGTTTCAGCGCCCATGATTCCGCCGACCCGCCCTCACAAATAGTCATAGCGCCTCAACGTGTCACCAACCAAGGCCTCCAGATTGGCAACCTCATGCTCGCCCAACGCTTTGCGGCCCTTACCGAGACTGCGGGGAGACACACGCTCGACGGCCCGTTCAATACGGTGCTGAGGAACCTCCTTCCCCAGAAATTCAAGGATTCGGGAAAGCTCCGCCACCGGGTTGCGAACAAAGTCTTCATAACGAACCCGAACAACTTTGTCTTCAGGCATCCGGGAAAACGCTTCTTCGGACTTATCAATGCATTGCTGCCATTGCAGGGCGCATACTTCATTAAGCGTGTGTTGTTGAAGGGTTTCCTGCATGCCATTCAACGCAGGCCCCCAGAACGCCAGGCGTTTTTGCCTTGAGATCAACCGATAGATCCTGGCCCAGCAATATCGAAGGGCGTAGTAAGGAAGATCCATCTTTGGCACAAAACGCACTTTTTCCAGAATGTAGGGGATGTCCAGCTCGGCGGTCCAGCGCTCTTTCGCGGAGCCGGTGGCGTCAATACCATCCCGGTAGATAAAAACGTACTTTGCATCCGGCACCACCACGTCGACAAATGGCACGCGCAATGAGTTAGCACAGGTCTTTTCAACCACGATATCCGCGGAGTACTTTTCTCGAATATCCTCGAAACTCTGCTGAATGTAGCTTTTAATCACTGGTGTCGCGCGATCTGCCGGAATCTCGTCGGATGGGAAGCGAACGTTTCCGTGACGCCAAATGTAGTTGATTTCATCGCAGGGCCAGGTAGCTATGCCTTCGAGGGAAGTTAAAACATCACGTAGCATGTTTGTACCGGAACGAGGAGCACCAATGATTACCGCAGGCTGATAAACCATCAGATATCCACCCCAAGTTCACGGTAGACATTCAGATACGCCTTCTGAACTGCCTTTATGTCAAATGCATTCTTCGCCAACTCCGCAGCGTTTTTGCCTAACTCTAATCGCAACTCTTTATTCTCCAATAATTCCAGAACCCGCGATCCCATCTCTTCGATATTTATGTCAGGAACGAGGTAACCCGTTCTCCCCTCTTCCACCACCTCTCGAACACCCGGTACATCGAACGCGATCGTGGGTAAGCCTGTTGCGGCGGCCTCCATCACTGCCCTGGGAACACCTTCTCTATATGACGGGAACAGTAACAGGTCAGCTTGCGCTAATAGAGGCGCAACATCGGAAAGCCTACCGATATAGCCGACTTCCTCAAGCGATTTGAACCAGTTGAGATCGACAGAGTCAGGATGGACCGGGTCCTCCTCTCCAGCCCATAGGAACCGAGCACCAGGAATTTCCCACCTTACTCTTTTCGCAACCTCACAAAATTCAGAAACTCCTTTTTGATAAATCAGTCTACCCAACATAACAATAACAGGTTCAACTCCGCTCCGATCAGCCCTATCGACGTATGAAAAACGCTCAAGCGACACACCAGATCCAGCAATTAGCTTGGTCTTGGATCGAGGAACCCACTCATTCTCTAAAAATAAGCTCCAGTCATCGTGGTTCTGAAAAATTGTACAGTTTGCTTTTGGTAACGCCTTTCGATACCCCAAACTTGCGAAGCGGGTTATCAGCCCCCCACGAATAAAAGCGTGGCCAAGCCCGGTAATGGTATTCACGATCAAAACAGAATCTCCAAGCTTAAAACGCATGACTAGCGTTCCCATAATTACCGGTTTGGCGTGAAAAAAATGAACAATCGATGGAGACCATTTGCGAGCAATTTTCATCAACATCCAGCCAGCCATAAAGTCGGAGCCGATAGAGAAACCACCGCGATTGAACTGAATGACCTCAAGTCTAGCCCCCAGCCTAACAAGTTCAGCACTATATTCATCATCAGAGGTAACCAAAACAACCGTCCACCCCTGCTTCAAGTACTCTTCTATTATGCCTCGTCGCGAGCTGAACAATGCGTAACCTCTATTGGCACAAAATAACGCTGTCTTATTCTGCACGATTCACACTACCATAAATTCTGTTTTTCACAGGTTTTGACTTTGACCTAACTGAAGATAAGATCACGAGAAATAGAGAGATAAACTTGGCACGGTGCCTGACACCAGTACCAAAGTTACCAATTGCCAAAGCGAATGCGAGGACTACCGGAAACGCCACCAAAAGTAAGAACTTTGATTCCGCAGGCAAAGCCTTATGATTCTTAATTAGATATAGAAAAACACCTAGATAAAATAAGCCATCCAGCAGTCCAACTAAATGCTGCGGTCTTGAAACATCCCAGGGAAAAGGCGAAAAAAGAAAATATATTAGACGAACCGGCGACTTGAAAATTAACTCAACTGGAGTATTCGGTTGTGTCCACGCAGGGTACGCAGCTCCGTCCCTGGCGCTATAATTGACTATAGCAATTATCTTGTCTGCATCAAGAGCACTAATCACCGAACCAAGCTTAGGTATTGCCACTCCGCCAGCAATCAAAACAGCAATAGCTATTGGCGCCAGAATAGATGTGGTAATCGAAGCTGATTTTAAACTATTTGCCTGCCACCCGGAAACCGCACGCTTCAAACTTCGAAGTACAAGCATCCCCAGAAATCCAAGTGCACCAAGCGCAAATGCACCATGAAAAAAAGTAGCTAGAGCAAATCCAAGTATTGAAATCCAAACTCCAACGACACGATTATACTTATACCAGACTACGGAACCATAAAGGGCCATCAAAAAGAAGAAAACGACAAAAGGCTCTCTCAAAGGTATTGATGAGTAAAGCACCAATGTCGGAAACAGGGCAGTAAGCCAAGCACTTATAATCGCTGCCCTTCTTCCTGCTACCATCTGGGCGAGATGTGCCCCCAAAAGGATAATACCACCACCCATAAAGACCGAGATTGACTGTGCGAGGAGTACACTAGGCCCAAAAACAGAATAAAAAAATGCCAAAACCCAAGCATAAAAATAAGTGGTAGGGCCCGGAAAACTCTGCAGCATTTCCAAGAATCCATTCTGTGACCAGGCGATGGCTTGTAGATGAAAGTTTAGCGCGTCTGATCCGTGATCAGGGAGTTTTATTACAAAGTAGTCAAAGAGGACAAACCCAATTCGTAAAGACACCCCAATCAACAGTGGATAGGAAATCCACTTTAGCTTGTACGCCCACCCCGTATAGAACGTCAAAGTAAAAGCAATACCAAGGAAGCCCACTAACTGTGTCATTTCTCGGCCGACTCAGAGAGATTAGCGAGCCATTCCTCTATTCTGTCGCTCCAGCTAGCGGAACATGCTGGGTAATCGTCATCATCTCTCTTATTGGCAGAGAGACGATCCAGTATCAGTTCGCGAGCCTCCTCTGGTTCTCTAAAATCCACCGCTAGCCCAACGTTGTGTCTATGCACCTCATCCGAATATCCCAACTGATCACGCTGCGCTACCACGGTTCTCCTATTGACCATGTAATCATACAGCTTAAGTGGGCTACCGGGGCTGATCCGAACATCAGCTACCGGTAACAGACAAGCGTCCGCAGCGCGAATCAGATCCGCACAATCGTTATCATCAAGCGGCGAGAAATTCAGACATAGTTGTTCCGGATCATAACTTTCCATGGATCCACCACCACACACAATTTGCACCTGATCGCCATGGGCATTAAAGCATCGCTGAAGGCTGACAAGGTAATCAACGCCATGCCATTTGCTCGCGGCTCCGGTGAATACCAGCACGGTAACATCTTCGGCCAGACCGAACTTCTCCTTGGCTTCCAATCGGCTTAGCCTTGATGCTGAAGATGGTTCAAAACCGTTATATACAAAACAGCTTTTCCCCCGCATCTGATATTGGCTTTCATACCAGGCCATAAGCTGTGGATGGTTAAAGATTCGCAGGTCAGCTCTTTTATCCTGCAGAAGACTCATACTCAGCTTCACATAGGCAAAAAAGCGTTTAATACCTTTGAATGGCAGTAATCTCAGCTCCTCGAGCCCGGCAGCGTGCACCTCCCGAACAAACAAGACGTTAAAAAATGGCCTTAAAACCTGCGAGAAACTACCCGCACTCCCCCTAGTAATGATGGCATCCGGTTTGAGTTTCAAGATACTGGCAATAATACGGAACTCATTAATGAGCAGCTTAAGTGGCGCAAGTAGACCTTCATCTGCCGAGTAGTATGTCAATCTGACACCCTGCCTTCTTTTTAGAGCATCCAGTTTTTGCCGGGTGGCGCGATTCTTTCCAGTGCTTTTATTGAGGGAAAAGTCGCAGGCGTAAATAATCTTCAAACGTTCGTCCATTTAATATCTTTAGAAAAATCGCTCAATCTGAAAACAAGCCTCGAACACTCTGTATTAAGTTAATTTAGTCGAATTGGCAGCGCATGAAGCTCCACTGATGGAGGTCTTTTTTCCGAAAGTTCCAACAACATCTTTGCAACCAACTCATCTTCTCTTCCATCCCATTCAGTGTAATAGGTTGAACTATAGTACCTCACGGCACTAACATCTGGAACGCTAGTTCCCAAATCTCCGTTAATTATCTCAACTATCTCAGAGCGCGTTTTTGCATGTATTGCCAACCTATGCTGAACGTACCCATAATAATCTGGGCTATCTGATGGTCTCTGCTCATAATATATTGGCAAGACTCCAGAAAGTGCCGCTTCTAAATGAATACTGCTATTGCCGGCAATCAACCAACGAATCTTATTCAGAAAATCTGATATCGACTCATTCTCCGGATTACTTAACTTTATTCTAGAACTGTTCCCAAAAACTGAAAAATATCGTTTAATATCGCCTTTGGGCTGCCCTGGATGCCAGCGCACGATAATTTCTAACCCGGAATTGGAAAGACCTTTGATAAACTCGATTGCTGATTCCGTTTCATCCAATGCATTGAGAGCAACACCAACAACGTTCTCTTCCCTATTTATCCTTCGGTCTATCTGCTTTTTTTGCCCCGTCAATATAACCTGAGGAGCTGGAACTTTCCGGTGAGTGGGAGGCTGATTCTCCTCACAACTTTTATAAATATCAAAGGCGCTTTGCCCATCCAGAAACGCATAGTTCACGCGTAATGCCGGAAAAAGCGAGCTTACCGAGGCATGCTGCATGTAGACCGTTTTAATACCCAAATAATGGGCGACTGCCAATAGTGATCGATTTGAAGGGTTATGGTCATTGGCAGTAATGACAAATGCAGGATTGGTACTTCCAAGTACTCGATAGAAGTACACCAAGTGAGCATACACACTACAGAAGCTATTAAAATAATTGGTTATAGCAGTCGGGTGTTTTCTTTTTAGGTCTAGATATAGCGCTGGCCCTCTACGCACAAGAAGCACCAACGACTTTACTATATCGATAGCGTTATAACTGAAGGGAATATATCGAGAACGCAACGCCTCGGTTTTAAGTAGTTTAGCATGAGCAATCTCGACTACACGGGCACCCTGCTGTGTCAAGTGGGTTGTTGTCCCGTCTAACGAGCTCATCTGATTTGCTGTGCCAGAAAAAACCAAATAATCCGCCCGGGACGTCAGTATCTTGGGCTGCTTCAATTTTAAATGACTTAGCAAAAACACGCCAAAAGCACATAACCGGAGTAACAGACCGCGAAACTTCGGTTTGCGCCGGGTCAAATGCGGCATGTTATCCAACTGCTGTCCGTAAAGATACGCCAGCCAGGTTTCCGGCTCCTGCTCCAGAATGGCGTTGATGCCTTTATACCAGCCCATCAACTAAACACATCTTCCGTGACTGGCGTATTGGCGCCAACAGCACGTACAACCGCCTGTCCAATCACCCTATTCAGGTACTTAGGTGCCAACCCATAACCAGGCCGAACGCTTCTCACACACTCTTCAGTAATCACTTCACCTGCTTTCATATCCTTCACAAAATACAACGAACGTCGAAACTGTACGTTGCCCTGTTCGCTCGATTTCCTTCCATAGTTGATCTCCCCGAGTGATCTCCAGGCAGTTTTGCTGTCTCTGCAAAGAGCGGCAAGGGCGCGAGGTTCAAGAGAGAAACTGTCATCCGGGCCGCCGCCATTACGGTCCAGCGTAAAATGCTTTTCAATCAATGACGCACCCAATACAACGCTGGCAATGGCTGTGGTGTTATCCAGAGTGTGATCTGACAGGCCTGTCACCAGCCCGAAACGCTCGATCATGTCCGGAATCGTTCTTAGATTATAATCTTCTGCGGGAGCGGGATAACCGCTGACACAGTGAAGGATAGCCAACTCTTTGCAGCCTCCCTCTCTCGCCGCTGATATTGCTTCTTCGATTTCTTCAGCATCGGCCATACCTGTAGATATGATCATTGGCTTGCCTGTAGTCGCCACATAGCGAATGAGCGGTAGGTCGATTGCTTCAAAGGAGGCAATTTTATAAGCGGGCGCATTCAGGTCCTCGAGTAAATCTACAGCGGTGGTGTCGAAAGGGGAACTGAAGATTGGAATGCCATTTTTCTTGGCGTGATCAAACAAGGGTTTGTGCCACTCCCAAGGCATGTGGGCCTCCTCATAAAGCTCATAGAGCGTACGACCGTCCCACAACCCACCTTTTATCTTAAACTCGTCAACATCCGAATTTAGAGTAATTGTATCCGGCCGATAGGTCTGCAGCTTCACAGCATCTGCCCCTGCCTTTGCGGCTTCCTCGATGATCTTAAGCGCTGTTTCCAGCTTTCCGTTATGGTTTGCTGATAGTTCAGCAATGATATAGGGCGGCTCATCGCGGGAGATTTTACGACCAGCAATTGTGATCTTCGGTTCACCACTCATCAGTTAGCCTCCGTCAGTTGCCATTCATTCGCCAGAAGGCCGAAGCAAACAACATCATGATAATTTACACCGTCAAAGTGTTGGTCTCGCAGCCGGCCTTCTTCCAAAAACCCAAGTCGCTTATGAAAAGCAATTGAGCGTTCATTGAATCCCAAAACCTGGCCACAGAGCTTGTGGAGCTTCAGTTCACCAAAAGCAAACTTCAGAACTTTATTGCCGAGTATGTTACCACTTCCTCTAGGCGCGTGAGGGGCCAGATAGAATCCCCAGTCTGCAATTTGAAGGCTTCGTGACAAGCCAATATTAATAAAGCCGAACGCTTCGCCCCCACTCTCGTAAATTTTCAAGTAGGTCTTCGCATCATGCTCAACTCTTTTAAACCAACTACGATGCTCGTCGAAGCTGATTTCGTGGGTTGTATACATAAAGTGACGCACTTCCGGGTGATTTCTCCAAGAAAGCACCATCAAAAGATCTTCATAGGTCATCGAACGAAGTCTTGCCTCACTCACCGCCGCACTCCTTCGAAATAACGAATGAATCACAAACCTTTTCTGCGCCCTTACCGTCAGTGAACTTGGCCCCAGCCTCTGCCATCTTTGTCAACAACCCGGAGTCTTTATTCAGAGAATCGAGCAGAGACGAAAGTGCTTCGGTTAACGCACTTCCTTTCTCAGGAGTCATTGCCGCCCCGGCATCAACGAGCGCCTTTGCTCCCGACTCTTGATTCTCTGCCAAAATAAACAGGATGGATGGTAGCCCAAGACTGCATCGCTCCCACGCTGTCCCACCAGCGGCACCAATAGCTAAATCCGCCCGATACATGCGCATTGCCATGTCGCTGACACCAACATTTACTTTTGTGTCGAAGGGAATGTTAGATGCTAGTTTCTTAACTGATTCGAGGTGGAGCGCAGCCCGTCCCATAACAACATCCAACAAAGTATCTTGCGGAAGAATGCTTTTAGAGAGCGCTTCAAGCACTTGGCCGGTTACATTTTTTTGATCAATCCCACCCAAAGATATGAGAATACGCTTCAGTTCTGGAGAGCGCCTGCGCTCCAGGCTTGCTGACCTATGCTCCGAAAACTCAGGGCGAAGCAAGGCGTATTGTGGCCCAATCAGCTTTTTGCAGCCCAAAGGAACCCGATCGTCATAATCTTTAGGTTGACGGCCCAAATTTTGGTCCAGTAGAACTTCACACTCGTGATCCCGATCTGCCAGATCATCAATAACCATAACCTGGCTGACGGGCTCAATGAATTGCCTTTCCCAACGGGCATCCAGCGCATAATGGTCGACAACTAGCCAATCTAGATTATGGTCGGACAGTACTTCTTTTGTTTGATCAGCGTCCAGTTGCAAGGGAACGCCTAGCCAGTCGGCATGGGGGAGCTCTGATCCTTCATCTGCTAAATTTTCTGTCAGATCTGGCGTGTGCAGCAAGTGAAGCTCAAAACCCTTTTGACCGATCAAGTCTGCAAGATTGCCCTTGTGGTCTCTGCAAACAAACAGGCATTGATGACCCTGACGGCGCAACTCCTCGGCCAGAGTCAGGCAGCGCATCACATGGCCGGTGCCAATCTGAACTGAAGCATCGGCCCTGAATGCAATCTTCATTGAGACCCTAACTCTTCCCGCATGGACCTAAAAAGCCACTCGGCACGACTCCAATCCTCCGGAGTATCTATGTCCTGGACACGATGGCGAGGCAGTTTTACGGGTACCGAATCTTCAGTGAATATCATTTTCTCTTCTAACCATGCGCTTGCTTTACCCCAGTAAAATTGGCCGGCATCGTGCCAGGCTTCTTCCAGATCCTGTGACCGAGTAGTAAAATGCTCCGGGTTAAACATCGCGACGCGACCACTATCGGTAACTCGAATTGCTCGCTGAATGGGGAATGCGAAGCTGGTTACGGAGAAAGCATAGTCAGCGCGGGTTTGTCGGATTAGCCGCCACCCCCGTTGAAGGTCCTCTGCTGATACAAAAGGTGCGGTTGCATACAAGCAACAAGCATAGTCAACTGGAAAATTCTGCTCTTTTAGCCAATCAACCGCATGGCGGATCACTGGTAACGTGCCCGTATAATCATCTGACAGAATCTCGGGGCGGAGAAATGGCACTTCGGCCCCCCACCGCGTGGCCACATCAGCAATTCCTCTATCGTCTGTGGACACCACAATTCTGTCGAAGCAGCCGCTGATTTTTGCCGTTTCAATTGACCATGCAATCATCGGTTTGCCACAGAATGGGTTGACGTTCTTCCGAGGTATGCGCTTGCTTCCTCCCCGGGCTGGAATAATCGCAACTCGATTCATTATTGGTCCGTGCCCCCCAGAGCCTCTCGAAGTGCAAGCACAACTTGGTCCTGCTCATGATCGGTCAACCCGTGAAACATCGGAAGACTGATCGCTTCCCGGTAATACTGCATCGCTTCGGGGAAGGCTTCAGGCTGAAATCCCATCTTTTGATAATATGGCTGGGTATGAACCGGGATATAGTGCAGATTCACACCTATACCCTGCGCTCTCAGCGCCTCAAATACATCGCGATGCGTTTTATTGATTACGTCCAGCCTCAGGCGGATAACATAGAGGTGCAAACCAGAATAACTGTCAGGATGCTGCCAGGGTGTTGTTACGGGCAACTCTTTTAAGAGCTCACCGTATCTTTCAGCCAACTCGTGACGGCGAGCTACAAACGAATCCAGCCGGTCCATCTGGCTGACGCCCAAGGCAGCCTGAAGTTCTGTCATACGGTAGTTGTAACCCAGCTCCACCTGCTGGTAATACCACGGGCCATCCGCTTCATGAGTCATCAAATTCTCGTCTCGAGTAATACCGTGGCTGCGCAAAAGGTTCATACGACTGGCCAATTCGTCATCGTTGGTCAGTGCCATTCCTCCCTCAGCGGTGGTAATAATTTTCACCGGATGAAAACTGAATACAGTGATGTCGCTATAGCGCCCACTACCGATAAATTCGTTCTGATATAGGCCACCAATGGCATGAGAAGCATCCTCAATCACATGGAAGTTGTATCGCTTGCTCAGTTTAAAGATTGCCTCCATATCACAGGGCTGGCCTGCAAGGTGTACAGCAACCAGCACCTTTGGCAAAGCATTCTCCAGCTCTGCCGATTGCAACTTGGCTTCCAGAGCCTTTGGACAAAGGTTGTAGGTTCTGGGGTCAATATCTACAAAGTCGACCTTAGCTCCACAATAAAGCCCACAATTGGAAGAAGCCACGAATGTAATGGGCGTTGTCCACAGCCAATCCCCTGGGCCCAGTCCCAGAGCGCTGCAGGCAATGTGGAGGGCTGAGGTGGCACTATTGACCGCCAGAGCGTGCTTCGCACCCACATGGTACGCGACTTTCTGCTCAAAGACGGGCACTTTCGGGCCCTGAGTCAGGAAAGCTGACTTAAGCACATCCAAGACAGCATCTATATCAGCCTGATTTATCTCCTGCTTGCCGTAGGGAATCATAATCAGATCTTACCGATTTCATTGTTATGGCGGTCAATCCAAGCCTTCAGTTCTTCGTCAGTCATCCATTCTGTATTGTTATCGCTCGAGTACACGAAACCTTCTGGCACCTTTTTCCCATCTTTGATGCGCTCCACAGAGGCACCCCAGTTGTTGATACTTGGCAGTATTTTAAAGTGTTCCGGGTATTCATAGGTGAAGTAGGAATCCTCCGCACCGATCATTTGTTCGTGAAGTTTTTCACCCGGGCGAATGCCCACTACTTCCTGTTTCGCTTCCGGGGCAATGACACGGGCGAGATCCGTCATCTTCATGGACGGAATCTTTTTTACATAAATCTCACCACCGACCATATCTTCAAACGCATGCCACACCAGGTCCACGCCCTGCTCCAGGCTGATCATGAACCGAGTCATTCGGGGATCCGTGATTGGCAACACACCCTTGTCTCTGATGGACATGAAAAACGGGATAACGGAGCCGCGCGAACCCATTACGTTGCCGTACCGGACAACGGAAAATTTGGTCTCATGGCCGCCAGCGTAGGAATTACCCGCAACGAATACCTTGTCTGATGCAAGCTTGGTTGCACCGTACAAGTTGATAGGACTGCTAGCTTTGTCAGTGGACAGCGCTACAACACCTTTAACACCTTTATCGATGCAGGCATCGATCAGATTCATGGCACCGTTGATGTTCGTTTTGATGCACTCAAACGGATTGTATTCTGCTGTGGGGACGATTTTAGTTGCAGCAGCATGTACAACATAATCCACACCATCGAGCGCGCGGTACATACGCTCACGGTCGCGAACATCGCCAATAAAAAAACGCAGACGGTCGTCTCCCTGGTATAGCTTGGCCATTTCCCATTGTTTCATTTCGTCGCGGGAAAACACGATGATTTTCTTTGGGTTGTACTTTTCCAACGTCATCGGGATAAATTTGTGACCGAAGGAGCCGGTACCACCTGTAATTAAAATAGTCGAGCCTCCAGTAATTGTGGGCATCAGTTAAACCTCCCTTGCGCCTTAAGACTCTCATAATGATCGATATTCCTATGACTGAAAACTCTCGCTGGATGGCCGCCTGCGATAGCATGAGGAGGGATATCATTAACAACACAGCTACCGGCTTGTATAATCGCACCCTCTCCTATTGAAACGCCTCCGAGAATTATTACTCGACTTCCTATCCAAACATTACTTGAAATATAAATATCTTTGTATATGTACGTGTTATCATAAGGAATTGAAGAACCTTCATCAAAATTATGATTCTGAGGGATAAACAGACAATCGGGACCGGAGTGAAAGTTGTCCCCAATGGTCACCTTGCCCCCGCCAGTTATCACGAGACCGTTGAAATTGACATTTGACCCAAGAAATGTGTTCTTCGTCAAATTTGTCGGTCCGTTTACACGAATTCTTCCGCTATAACCACCGCATCTACTCATAACCCACTTAGATCGCACTTTTGCAACTGCTTCTCTACATAAAAACAAGATATATCGAGCTATTTTTTTCATGACGCCCCGAATAAACATTTAAGCAATTTTGATCATACAAAAAGGAGAAGATAAAATTGTAAGTAAAACCAGAAAAACTTATTTTTCGACCAATAGAAGACCTCGATCTGTATCGACAATCGCTTGATAGAAATTTTCATTCTCCAAGAAGCTTCTCCCTAATGCAACACCCTCTGGAAGTCTATATTTTTCAAATGAAAAAAAGCGATCCACTACGTTCTGCATTAAATATCTCCAAGACAGAACAACAAGAAACCTTGACCAAAATCTCTTCAAGCCGCTGTAATTTTTAACATCCCAGGGAGTTATCGGCTCCCTTAAATAATCTGAAAAATTTTCAAAAATAAAATCATGGCTACTTTTTGTTTTCAGCCCAAGCCCCGAGAGGATATTTTCCCTAGCATAAGTGAGCTTTACAGCACCTTTTGAGTACGAAATATTTTTCTTCTTAGACTTTGAAAAAGAATCACATAAACTTTTGAGGTTATTTTCAGGAATTAAATCAATAGATGTCAAAAAACTCAAATTATGCAGTCTCGCCAGAGGAACAACGGCAACCCTTGAAAATAGATCACTGTAAAGCTCAACAAGCTCCTTGTAATTAAAGTCATCTACCTTAAAAACTTCACATAGATATGGCCGAGTGAGCTGTGCCAGCGCATGATATTCCGAGTCCGGGAGAAAAAACTCCTCTGGCTTCAAAATACTGCCTTGTTGAAGCAACTGAACATAGGTGCTTGTCAAGTAGGACCTTGCATCTCTTATAGTAATGACAATCGTTGAAGTTTCTGGAAAAATTAGAGCATTTTTCTTTGCATTATCAACCCAAGTCGCAGGGTTCCATCCGGCCAAACTCTCAAGAGATATGAGCGTTTTTTCTGGCAACGCTGATAAGTCAGACTTAAGCCGCTCCATTCCTTTTCCTGTAAACACGTAATTCCATAAGGCTTTCATTATATGTGGAGGGTTGTATTGTTCAAGAAACCCTTCTTCTACTAGACGGGGGAAAATAGCCTTTTGCAAACTAGTCGTTCCCGTTTTTCCTAACCCAATATGAACAATCATTGCTTTTCCGATAATTAGTTAAAACATTTAAAAAATCTATTTACCGACTTTGACCAAGACTTAAGCTTTGAAACAGCTAAATAAAGAGTAAGTGTTTCAAAATTTAATGTAAGATCATTTTTTGGATATTTATTCGGCCTTTCTAGCAACACGCCAGCAATACCATCTCACACTAAAAACTTCGGAAGTTAGAAATCTATCATTCTGAAACTCGGCTTCAGAGGATGTTATCTACTCTCGGGAAATGCATCTTGAACTTCTGGCGATAGTTATAATATTAAATACTAATTTAGCGCTTTAATTAAATCAAGCCGCCGAAGGACGGATCCCAACTTTCCGATAAACAAGGTATCCCAATATTGCGTTCCAAAAGATGATGCTGCTCGATACAGCAATTGCAGCGCCAACGGCACCCATTGTTGGAACTAAAGCCCAACACAAAAAAAGATTAACAAGAACTGCGAACACTTGGCCTTTAAAGGATTGCTTTTCGTTTCCGGTCATTGCCAAGAGAAAGCCTACAGAACCGAAGAACACATTGAACAGTTGCCCGATCACCAAGATTATCAGAGGCAGATAACTAATCTCCGAATACTCCTCACCAAAGAGTACGCTGATTAGCGAATCCCCGAAAAAAATTAACAGTAAACCAATCGGCAAAGCTATCGCGAATGCTCCACGGGCGGACTGTCGGGATAGTCGTTGTAAAAGTTTCATGTCGTTACTTTTAAATGCGTTAACTATGTGTGGGCTGATAACAAGGTTAACGATAGTCAACGATAATGCGACAAAATGAGATCCACGTTCAGCCACACGCAGCGCAGCGACTTGCTCGTCGGAACTAAATAGCCCTAGAGTGAGAATTCCCAGTTGCGCATTAAATGTTCCGACTAACGAAAGTAAAATAAATGGCGTTAATGCACTCCCCCAGGCCCTTAAATCATATTCGCCCTTAACTGATACGGCCTCAGTTGGTCGTAATTTGAAAAATATCACCGTAGCAATTGAGAATGTAAATGCCACACTTACGACCTGTACCCATATAGCAGAATTTGCGTTTAATCCTACTGTGAAGGCAACTCCGGAAAGTACTCCAAGCGCAATTAAGGGTTGAATCAACATTCCCGGCAATTCCGCCATTGCGGGCATCCCAAGACCTTTGATAACGCCGTTGCGAGCTGTATTCAAACCAAGTAATGGCAACATGAGCAATGCAATCGACAGTAGCGACCATTTTCCTGAAGTCGGAATAACTGCGATTCCAAAAGCAAAAATCACATAAATGGCAAAAATGCACAGCGAAATGCTAATTGCCCAACCATGGGCAGCATTCAGCGCACCCTTATATAGTGACCATCTGCCTGCTTGCGAATACGATGCAACCTCTCTGGTGAGAAGTGTCTGCATGCCCCCGGTAATAGGCAAAGCGAGTAGGGGCACTAACGCCATTATAAAAGCGTATTGACCGAATTGCTCTGGCCCCAAAAACCGTGCCAAAAGAACGCTGGTCGCTAAGCCGATGGGTATGGCAGCGAGGCGCATCACGCCAACCCCCAAAAAACTTTTAATGAGCTGCTGTTTTAGACTCAACGGAAGATTTCCAAATTGCTTTGGTACGCTGTATTTCCCGCCCGAGCAGGCTCTAAGAAACCGGAGTTCCAGATGATGGTTAGTTATCCCTCTTGCGGAGCACTCGAATCTGGCCAGATGCTGTTCACAGCTGGAAAGGGTCGGGCGTCTTTCGGAGCCTGCTAGGTCTCTACGCTTTCATTTGCGGAGCGGATGAATACTTTTACGAATACGGCGAGGACGCCGAGCATGCCGCCAAGCAAAATGGCGACAATAGCAATCAGTGGCCGCTTCGGCTCGCTTTTTTCCTGGGGCACAACGGCAGGGTCCACCGTTTTAAATACATACTCGCGCTGGGCATTGGCGAGCATAACAGTTCGGGTCTCGCTCTCTATAAGCTGGTAAAAGACCTGTTGCATGCCCGCAATATTGGTCTCCGTAAGCTTGTTTTCCAGATACTGAATGCTAGCCTCCGCTTCTTCGATATCCTGATCTCGCATATGTTCGTTGATACCGCGAACCAACCATTCAGCCCATTGCTGGGCGGCTATCGGGGACTGGCTTTTGACGCTGACAGTTACCATGCCGTTCTCATTGTTTTCGCTAACGCTAAGATGGCCCCCTTTAAACTTCTTCACAAGGTCCCAGTCGGTAGGGTGGAGGCTGCTGCCACTTTCATCCGTCAGCCATTCTTCAGTTTTAGGGTTGTACACTTCACGGTTATAAATCCACTGATTCTCAAGAATGTTCCAACCGGCTGTTCCGAATAACGGGACGGCGAGCTCATGCCGATTAATGAAGTCTGAAAGAAAAGCTCGGGATTGAAGCACTTCTTTGGCAATAACGGTATTGCTGGAGCCGTCTCCACCAATGTTCACCCCGGCCAGGCTGGCCAGGCCGCCCAGTTGGCCGCTAAGGCGGGAGCCACCACTGCCTTCAGTGGGTGCCAGCAATACGCTCGCCTGGTAGATATCCGGCTTACTAACAGCGTAGGCCACACCGCCTACCGCGAAAACGACGGTCGTCAGAATGATCAGCCATTTGCCAGCCCAAATGGTGGCAAACAGTTCCCGCAGGTCTATCTCGTCATCCGGGTAGTAGGGCTTTTGCTCTGGTGTCGGGTTCTGGCTCATTACAGGTTCCCCACTGCCGCTGCGCCCAAGGCGATCTGGTAGACAATCTGGCTTACGTTTGTCCAAAGCTCCAATTGGTTCAGCCTGTCAACATCAATCGGCACAATAATGGTATCGCCCGGCGCCAGTTTCTGGCTGCGCCCACCAAACCAACGGCTTTTCTCTGGCAGCATCACGGAACCGTCTGCCTTTACCACGTACACCCTTTCCTCATCCGCTTGTCGGGTTGGGCCCCCACTACGCTCGAGGTAGTCATCCACAGTTAGCCCCTGCATGTGAAGGTGGCTGGTGGGAAACTGTACTTCGCCAAATACGCTGACTGATTGAGGAATAACGGGCACGGTTAAAGTGTCACCATCCTGAAGGCGGATGGGCTGGTAAACGTCGCTTCCCACAACCGATGGGAGGTTGATCACCATCCGGCCGACGGGGCGGGAGTCCTGCACTTCTTCCAGCAGGTCCTGTACCTGTTGGGTGCGTTCTGCATTCTGGCCACCGATGTCATCACCTTCCAGTTGCACACCTACCAGATCTCCCTGCAGTCTCTCTTCGGCTTCGCGCAGGCGCTGGGCTTCCAGTTGGCGGAGCTTTTCACGGGTGAACACGGCGCCTTCCGGGAAGGCATTGTCGGTGAGGCCTCCAGCACGTTTGATTACATCGCGGAGGGTTTCACCGTCACGGATGGTGTATTGGCCGGGGTAACGCACTTCCCCGTTAAGCTCAATGGTTTTGGCTTGAGCGAATTCCGGAATGGATTTGATCAGCAGCCGGTCCCGGCTTTTGAGGGTGACGGAGGCCTCGCCTTCCATAACGGCCTGCAGATTCAGGTTTTGTATCCGGGTTTTACCGGTGCCTTGGTCATCCACTCCGAAACGTGCCAGTTCAGCGGTGTAAAGGGACGCCGAGTCCTTCAGGCCGCCGGCTACGTAGATGGCGTCTTCTACCCGCCTTGAGGCTGGTAGCGGGTATTCGCCGGGGTAACGTACCGGGCCTGTTACGCGGATAGTCTGCTCGGGGGCGCCGGGTTTAGCCTGGGTTTTCAGCCTTTGCAGTACCGGGCTGAACAATTGTTCCCGGGTGAAATTGCGGCCTTCTTCGCCGCCATTTACTTTGCCAGCGTCTGAGAAGATCAGCAGGCGGTCTTGTTCTTCGAGCAGCATGTCCTGTTCGCTTCCGGGGTTCTGAACGGCGTCACGCAGCCGCAAGTTCAGCACGGATACTTCATCGGTCTTTGGATCGGTGCGGACAATGGCGGCATATCGTTGGTCGGCCACTGGTACCAGGTCCGTGTCCAGATTATTGATCACCGAGCTTACCCGCATGCCGGGTACCCAGGCGAACTTGCCGGGGCGGGTAGCCGCCCCTTTCACTTCCACGTACTGTCCGGTGATATCAGAGATGGAAGCAACCTCTATACGGTCACCGGGCCTGACCTTCGCTTGCTTGCCTTTTGGCGTGGTGAGGTTGGCTTCGGCAATGATACGAAGGAAGTCGTCGTTGTTTCGTTCGATGCGCACCAGTTGCGGATAGGCCTGGGGAGTCAGGCCGCCGGCGAGGTTCACCAGTTCCTGCAGGTTGGTGTTGCTTTTCAGTTCGTAGAGTGCGGGGCGGTAAACTTCGCCTTCTATGCCTACACGGTCACCCACCGGCGGGATGAAGATAACGTCGCCGGGCTGCAGGCGGTTGTCGTTGGAGGTGTCGCCGGCCAGCAGCAGGTCGTACAGGTCCAGTTCGCCGACCAGTTGCCCGTCCCGTTTGTGCTGGATTTTACGCAGGGAACCGGTGCGTTTGATGCCGCCAGAGACATAGAGGGCGTTGGTTATAGTGGAGAGGGAGCTGACGGTGTAGGAACCGGCATTTCTGGCCTCCCCCAGCACGAACACCCGCATGCTGCGCAGTTCTCCCAGGGAAACACTGGCCTGCACACCGATGTACTGCTCGGAGACCCGCTTCTTAATCTGCTGTCTGGCTTGGTCAAACGTCAGGCCTGCAACGGTTTGGGGGCCTGACTGCGGAAAGCTCACGGTACCGTCCCGCGAAACAGGCAATTCCAGTTGCTGGTTTTCCTTGCCCCAGAGCTGTACCCGCAGTACATCGCCAGGGCCCAAGGTGTAGTTGTTAGGAATGGGAATTTCCGTCACTGGCGCAAACGTTGTTGGGCTTCCAACAAACAGATCGTAACCGTAAGGCTTCAGGCCGCCGTTCTTGCGGTCCTGTTCTTCGTTGTCGTCCTGCTCTTGCCGGGCGCGCTCCCTTTCTTCATCGGAGATGGCGTCAACCGGCTCTACTACGTTTACATTTTGTGGTCGCTGCTTCTGCTGGCTCGCCGAGCCAGCAATAGAATCCAGATCCACCCCATATTGGCGGGCCAGCGCTTCCTGCTGGGCCCGTGGCATGCTCTTGAACTGTTCAATCTGGGACTGGCTTATGGATTGGGCGGCGGTGGTTACTGGCAATACAAGCGCCAGTGACGTCAGTAGTCGTTTAGTCAGGTTCACTTAGTCAAATCCGTTTTTTAGAAGCGGTAGCGCCAGGCAGCGCCGACAGACCATTGGTCCTTTTCTCCACCTAGGAGTTCAATTTTTTTATCGGTGGCCTGGGCGGTTAGGTCCAGCCAGCCGTTGAGAAATTGTGTGCCGTAACCCACGGAGGCGATGGCGGCTTTCTGATCGCCTTCTGGCACACTATAGAAAATATCGTCGTCCGGGATGACGGTGCGATTGGCACCGTCTTTGTTGAGATCCAGATAACCCAGGGATGCGGACAGGTTACGGCCATCGGGGAAGAAGTTAAATACGCCCAAAGTCAGGGTTTCCGCATCGCCGTCGAAGGTGGAGGCCATATTGCGGCCCTTGTGCCGGTAGCCGCTGCGGTAGCGGGAGTGGGCATAGGTGATGTTGGGCATGGCATTACCCAGAAAGTCATCGGCCAACGTGTTGGCGTATTCTACAAACCATTGCTGGTCACTCTCCAACAATTGAGTAGTCCAATCCGTGCCCAATAACCAGGATTTGCGAGCCGGAAAGGCACCGGCCTCGTCTTCGCCCATCATCTGGCCATAGACACCCATGGCCTGGTCGCCAATGGAGAAGCCGTAGCGGGCGTCAATACTGGCCAATTGGTTTCCGGGGTCGTTCTCTTCCAGTTGACCATTGTCGCGGCCGATCAGGGCGTTCCAGATGGTGGAGGCTCCTTCCGGCCGGCCTTCGCCGCCGAACATGATGGCCCGAGAGAAGCCGATATCCAGGCCGTTGATGGGCCTAACGGTCAGGCGCATACCGATCATCTTGGCCTCGGGAACTGCACGTTCGCTTTCCAGTTGGCCAGCGAAGGTGGTGAACTGCCAGGGGCCGATCCATTTCAGCCAACTGGTTTCCGGCTCGGCGGCGTTCTTGCGGTTCAGCCATACCGCTGGCATGGGACGGGCGTTGTTGGAAAGGATCAAGCTGCTTTGCCACCCTGGCCCCCACCAGCGGTCGATGGCGCCAGCGCCAAACACCCAGTTACCGGCGGTTGCGGCCAGATAGGAACCATCCAGGCGAAATGTGTCGTCGTCTTCGGGATTGGCTTCCAGGCCTGGCTTTATACCAAAGGCCCAAGATTCACCCTGCCATTGCACATTGAGACTGGTCTCTGCTGTTTCGCGTGGGCCAGCCTGAAAGCCTCTCACAAAGGTCGGCTCGCTGGTTGCGCCCAGTTCGTATTCCGCTCGCCAGCCCTGCTGGCCCTGTTCATCCATCTCGAACTTCAGGTAAGCCAATGGGCCGCCGATGGCTGGGGCATCGTTGCCGGTTTCCCGGCCCAGGCCACTATGGACAGTACCCATCATCACCGGCCAGGTGGAGGTTGTGCGGTTCAGGTGCCCCCGGTCCGCCAGCTTTTGCAGGGCAAAGCGGGCACGGTTGTCGCCAGGCTTCAGCCAAGGTGCCGAAAAGGCCGCAGAAGAATACGTGGCGGCAATCAGGCACGCTACCGCCCCACCGACCAGGGTCCAGTGTTTTGAGGTCATATACCGACAACTTTCTGAGAAATGACAGGAAAAAACGAACAATACGGAGGGAACAACCTAATCCCAACTGTATCCCTGTCGGTTGATGAAGCTTCTGTGTCAAAAGCGTGACGATTTTACGACATCCTATATGACACGCAAGTGACAATACCCCTGACATGCCCCTTGTCAGGTGCGCTGAAGTGAAGAATTGTCAAAGGCTCATAATTTGATCACTCGCCAGCAAGCTGATTTCTAACCAGACCAATAAACTCAGCGAGAAACGCAATAAATACCCCCGCCATCAACCCTAGCATTATTGATAGCACGACAATCAGGCTTCTCGACGTGCCCGCATTTTCACCGCTTTGCCTGCTAACGACCAGAGCCTCAAATGGTGACAACGATTGCAGATCCGATTCCAGTGCAAGCTGCTTTTCTACAGCGGACGCAATTGCATCGCCGGTGTTCTCCCCTTCTTCGAGCATTTTGATGGTCGAATCCAGGGACGCAATCTGCTTCTCAAGACTCTTGCGCAGCCTAGACAATGCCTGCTCTTGTTCAGAGCTTAGCCGTTCGATCAGCTTCCGATGATTCTTCTCTATAAGCTCTGCCAAGGGGGGCGAGGCTTCGGAAACGATTCTAATAAGTCCGGTATCCTTCGGGTTACTGGCCGTTAGTTTGAAAGGCAGGTTCCTGCTATTTTCTGCGTGATAGGTGGCCTGCAGATCCGGCACCCAGAGGCTGTCCAGTTCGGCGATGATGGTAGCGGGCTCTTCGACGTATGTTCCATTCGCCTTTTCAGCCAATTTCATGAGGCTGACGTATTCGTACTTTTCCGGCACGAACAACGCGTAGACCACACCAACAAGAGAGACCACCAAAAAAATGACGTAGAACACCCGCCGGCGTCTAAGAAATGTCGTTGCCAGATCAACCAGGCTGATTTCGTCGTCGTATTGGGGACGCGAAGGCCCCTGGGGTGGTTCTACCATTTCATAACCATCGTTTGTTAAGAGTTAGTGACATTATGACCGTTTGCAGGACGAAAAGAAGTGAACAAAAGTTCCTTTTGGGCTTGGGATATGGGTTGCTGGATTACGCTTCGCTAATCCGACTTACTGCGGTGGAGGGTGGATAGAGGGACTTTGACGGTTTGTTGCTTCTGCATAAAGCTGATCAAGACGATGGCGCGCTCTTCGCCGTCGTAGGCCTGAAATATAGCGCTGATGCCTTTGAAGGGCCCGTCTTCCAGATCAACGGCCTGACCGGGTTTGATGCCGCCCTGCTCCGCCACGGTATGCAGGCTGTCTTTTATGTGCTGGATGACGTCATCCGGAATGGCGGCCGGTTTATTAGCGAAGCTAACAATCCGCAGGATTCCGCGCGTGGAGCGTAGCTTGGCCCACATGGGGTCCGTTTGCTCCAGGTTCACGAACAGATAACCGGGAAACAGCGGCTCCAGCTTTTTGGTGCGCTTGCCAGCCTTGATTTTTTCCACCGTGATTTTCGGGTAGAAGCAGGCGATGTCCTGATTCTGCAGATGAGTCAGGGCGCGATCACCCTGGCTGGGTTTGTGCTGCAATGCGTACCAGGTCATTTGTACCAGTTGCCAGCGGCAATGAAGTGCGGGTTTAGTACCTCTTCCTTGCCATACTGTAAAGGCATGCCCTCCAAGGTTTCCACCTTGCCTCCGGCAGCCGAGAGCACGGCGTGGGCGGCACCTGTATCCCACTCGCAGGTTGGTCCCAACCTCGGGTAAATGTCCGCATGGCCTTCGGCAATCTTGCAGAACTTGAGGGAACTGCCAGCCTGCACCAGCTCATGAGCGCCAAGGTTTTCGATGAAAGCTTTGGTTTCGTCGTTCAAGTGATTCTTGCTGGCAACAACGCGCTTGGCCTCACCGGGCTCAACCACACTGATCCGCCGGGTGCGGCCTGTACGGTCCCGCTTGTAGGCGCCCTCGCCTTTCAAGCCCCAGTAGGCTTCTTTTAACGCAGGCGCTGTGACGACCCCGAGAATGGGTTCGCCGTTTTCGATCAAAGCGATGTTAACGGTGAATTCACCGGTGCGCTGAGTAAAGTCCTTGGTGCCATCAATCGGGTCAATCAGCCAGAAGCGCCGCCACTGTTTGCGCTCGCTCCAGGGGATCTCTGCACCCTCTTCTGAAAGCACGGGGATATCGTGGCTGAGGTTTCGCAGGCCTGCCACAATCACCCGATGGCTGGCGACGTCTGCCGCAGTAATCGGCGACTCGTCCGCCTTAAAATCGACCTTGAAGTCCGTCATGTAGATGCTGAGCACCTTTTCGCTGGCGGCGTCTGCGATTTTCAGGACATCGGGGAGGATGGAGCTGTAGTGCATGAGGGTCGGCTTCCTGCGTCAGGTCAATTACGTTTGCGCTATTATGGGCGATAGTGACGCAACACATCAAAACTAATGCGGAGGCACCTTTCATTGAAGGTTCGAGGGAAATACTGGGGTGGAGGGGTATTAGCTGACAATAACTCTCTCGATCTGCATAAAGTCTATACGTCACCCACACCCACGGAGAAGCAGTTGCGAGCAACGTCAATAGAAAGCAAATCTGTAAGACTTCTTGGTTGGGGCACCGAAGTCAGGTGCTAGTTTGAAGCGGCCAAGACTTAAATGACTGCACAGCCTGACGGACTATAGCGGTCACTCCATCCAGGGGCGCCACTTGTGTCGACAATACAGCTCCAACTCCCCGTAACGGAGCGCTCCAGCCTTAAGACGACACCTGTCAGACTCCCGTGCGCATTGCCCCCCATGGTCACCTCAATGTGACCAGAACCGTCAGGATTCAGCACAGCGATATCGATAGCGGCTGTACCCGTTGTTAACGGTGAGGGGGAATAACCAATATCAGAATTAACCAATGCTCCGCTCTGGGACAAGCGTTCCTCTACAGCAGTTTTGTAAGCCGACAACTCTCCAAGCGCTTGATTTACCTGAGACTGCATAACATATCCCTGGTAGCTTGGTATGGCAATTGCCGCAATAATGCCGACGATCGCCACAACAATCATGAGCTCAATCAAGGTAAATCCGCTGTTTTTTCCAATCATATTACGTATTCCAGAAATCGAGACATACCTTCATTCAGCAAAACCCGGACCAACCTCACCAGGTATTGGGCGCGGGAAAAATCCATGTAGCCAGAAGCGCGGCAAAAGAGGAGCATTCTGGCTTTCAACATAAACCCTCAAGTCCTCCGTCATCGCTTCGTGATAGCGCCAAACCTCCTGTATCCACAAAATACCAAAAAATAATACGAAAGGTGCAAGCAGCATACTCGGGCGGACCCAACGTTTTACCTCCCCGCTAATAATCTTCGAGTCCGAATCAGTCGTGACCATTGGTAACGATAAAGCCCAAAAAATAGCCAGCACCAGCAAGGCTACAGACATTGTGGCAGGAACAAGAAAGACTGCAGAAACTCCAGCGTGAGCAAGACCCGCTACACATGAGGCAGTAAAAGCGACCACCAAAGAGGCTGCCCCCTGCATGCCCGACCCCATCAGTCTGCGCAGCGAAACAAGCCTTTTCACCGTCACGCAAATGAGAACAGCGACCAAACTTATCAACGCCCAGCCATACTCTGCCGCCCACATCAGATACATGTTGTGCGGATGCCCAAGAGTCCGCGCAGCTAAATAGTTACTGGTAAGAGTGGTGTGAGTGAGCCATGACTGCGCTCCCATTCCCCACGGGAAGTTCTGCAAACTCATTCCCCATGCTTCGACCCAAAGCGGCAGACGCCCGGAACCACCGGAGTGCAGACCACGAATCATGGTTTTCTCGAAAACCAGCTCTGGAATAGCCCAGGAAAGCAGACACCACAGAAGTCCACCTAGCAAAACGAATCTCAATGAAGCGGCTAGCCAGGGAATTGCCATCCGGCCGAAAAGGACCATTACTATCAATGCGGCAAGAACCAGACTGACCATCGAGCCCCTCGACGTCGTGAGGAACATCACCCACCACCAGATACCTGCCGTGAAATATACGCCCACTTGCCAAAGCGAGCGATTCTTGAGTGATCCATACAGCAGTGCCAACGGAAACAACGGCAGAAACCACGTAGCAAGGTGCCCCCAATAACGCATATTGACGAACCCCCAGGGAATGACGTCAACAAGATTCGAAAATTTGTCAGTAATGGCAAACGCGTAGGCTGTGAGAGTCATCGCCGCGTAGAAAAAACAACCAACCAGAATCACACCAACCAACGCGACGGCGGCTCTTTCTGTGCACCCACTTTCACGAATCTTCCAACCCATAACGGGAAACGCCAGAAAGAATAAGCCGTACATTCCCGGCTCGACCCAGCGATACTCGCTGGCAACAAAAGGAACTGCCAAAAGGAGAAAGCCTGCAGCAACGACAAACGCGGGCCAGTTATCACCCCATAATCGTCGCGTTGAACTCCGAGCAAGGATGAACGAAACAGAAAACGTCACAAAGACAAGAAGAAATACCTGGAAAAAACGTTGGTCAGCAAAGTTGCCAAAGTAGACCGGAAGGAAATCGATGAACAGAGAAACGAGAATAACGCACAGAAAAACAGGAAACAGAAAGAGATGAAGAAAAAGACTGGAATGACCAAGCATCAAAGGATCTTCATGAGTGCCGCCCGCCTTCTTCGCCACAAGACATCCTCAGAATCACTATTAATCAGAATAGTAAAACCCCACCGAGCGGCGGGGTTTTTGAACTTCTCAACCAGCCAACCTTCGAGAGGTCGGCCGGTTAAAGCTAGCTATTAAGAGTGTTCACAGCTAGCAGGAGCGTAAGAGTCTTTCCAACCCTGTGCAGCAGTACCGCCAGTCATGGAGCAAGAGTATGCACCGGCAAGGCTGCGACTAATAGTGATTACAACGCCACGAACAGAACCAGAGGCATCTTCACCCAATTGCACAGACCAAGACATATTGGGCAGAGCGCCGTTTTCCACGTCAAGACCTGCCGCATCACCGTAGTTATCGTCAACGAGGTTAGAACCGGTCCAACCAATATTGATTTGACGCGGATCTTGCTGCAAGTCATCTGGAGTCGCAACGACTTCACCACCACTGTTGAAAATGCTTTCAGCACTGGATTTCAGAGCATTAATTTCACCAACCACGCGAGAAACTTGTGAACGGGCGGTGTAGTCCTGGTACTGAGGAATAGCAACAGCGGCCAGGATACCGATGATCGCAACAACGATCATCAGTTCGATCAGTGTGAAACCCTTCTGGGCGTGATTCATTTGAATATTCTTCATTAGTCGACCTCTGTGTTTGTCGTTAATCCACTCGATACGGCCCGGGCCCGGCGGAGTCGCACCCCGTGACCGGTATCTAGAGCCTGGGTTTTGTTAAGCATTGCTCGTGCCAACTAAAGTCAACCGCCGACAAACGCCTTATTATCAGCACTTTATAAAACATTGTGAAATTCATCGCATCGACAAAAGAAGTCGACCCTATGCCCTCACACGTCACTGGGTGACAATTATTGTCAGATGACACATCCGTAAGCACCAGGTTTTCCGGGCACAAGACCACTTCATTGCCCGCACGCCTTTCCAAACCGTTGCCAGCCATCTAAACTCACTTCATCAGACCAACATCCGTTTCAGACACTTAGGCAGCGTTTTTTACACAATTTATGTCTACCAATAAAAGCAATGTAACGCTTACGGGCCTGGCGAGACGCTTCGTCGATGACGGGCTTATTGATGAATCCACCGCGAAAGATGCCTTTCTCCAAGCATCCCACAACCGCATTCCACTCATTACCTACCTGGTGCAGAACAACCTGGCGAATAGCGGGGGGCTCGCCTTTTCCGCCGCCATGGAGTTTGGCGTTTCGGTTCTCGATCTCAACGCCTTTATGCCGGAGATGATGCCCGATAAGGTCGTAGACGAAAAACTGATACGAAAACACAATGCCCTGCCGCTCTATAAACGTGGGAACCGGCTGTTTATTGCGGTCTCCGACCCGACCAACATCCAGGCGTTGGACGAGATCAAATTCAATACCGGTTTGAGTACAGACGCCATCCTGGTTGACGACGCCAAGCTCCGGGAAGCCATCGACAAGTATCTTGAGTCCCACGATACGTCGATGGGTGATCTGGATGATGCCGACCTTGAAGGCGTTGAAACCGAAGGCGGTGACCAGGAAGACGATGCCGTTGTCGCGACCAGCGATGTCGACGATGCCCCCATCGTAAAGTACGTGAACAAGATGCTTCTTGACGCCATTCGCGGGGGGGCCTCGGACGTTCACTTTGAACCCTATGAGAAAACCTATCGGGTTCGATACCGCACCGACGGCATTCTGAAAGAAATGTCGCGGCCCTCCATCAAGTTGGCCCCCAAGATTTCTGCCCGGGTAAAAATCATGGCGCAGCTGGATATCTCAGAGCGCCGGGTCCCCCAGGACGGCCGGATCAAGATGAAGCTGTCCAAGACCAAGGCCATCGACTTCCGGGTCAACACTCTCCCTACCCTTTGGGGAGAAAAAATCGTTCTGCGGATTCTCGACCCAAGTCAGGCAAAGCTCGGCATTGATGTCCTGGGGTATGAGGAAGAACAGAAACAACTGTACCTGGACGCCCTTGAGCAGCCACAGGGAATGATACTGGTGACGGGGCCCACCGGCTCAGGCAAAACGGTTTCCCTTTATACCGGCCTGAACATACTGAACACACCAGAAAGAAACATTTCCACGGCCGAAGACCCCGCGGAAATCAACCTGGAAGGCATCAACCAGGTCAACGTCAACACCAGGGTAGGCCTCGGCTTTGCGGAGGCATTGAGAGCCTTCCTGCGTCAGGACCCGGACATCATCATGGTTGGTGAGATCCGAGACCTGGAAACGGCGAACATCGCTATCAAAGCGGCGCAAACAGGGCATCTGGTGCTCTCGACCCTGCACACCAACAGCGCGGCGGAAACGCTAACTCGTATGATGAACATGGGGGTCCCCTCCTTCAACATCGCCACGTCGGTGAGCCTGATTATCGCCCAGCGCCTGGGCCGCCGGCTTTGTAACTCTTGTAGACAACCTGCCGACATCCCCAAAGACGTGCTTTTAGCGGAGGGGTTCACACAGGAACAAATTGATACAGGGTTCACGTTGTACCGTCCCAAGGGCTGTGATAAATGCAATGGTGGATATAAAGGCCGCGTCGGGATTTACGAGGTGGTCAAGATTACCGAGGAGCTGGCGAACATGATTATGGAAGAAGCCAGTTCGATTAAAATTGCAAAGCAGGCACAGGCCGAAGGCTTCCCGAACTTGCGGCAGTCCGCCCTTAAAAAAGTCATTGAGGGCGTGACCAGCCTTGAGGAAGCCAACCGCGTGACGAAGGATTAAGCATGGCAGAGAAAGCAGAGAAACTTCAGGCGTTCGTCTGGGAAGGCAAAGACCGCAAGGGCAACAAAACCAAGGGCGAGGTGTCTGGCACCAACCTGGCTTTGGTGAAGGCCCAGTTGCGTAAGCAGGGCATTATTCCAGACAAGGTGAAAAAGAAACCAAAACCCCTGTTTGGCGGCAGCAAAAAGATCACGCCTTTCGACATCGCCATGCTTACCCGCCAGCTCGCCACCATGATGAAGGCCGGCGTACCATTGGTTCAGAGTTTCGACATTGTGGCTGACGGCCTTGAGAACAGGGGCCTTCAAGAGCTGGTTACCAACATCCGCAACGATATTTCCTCGGGCACCAGTTTCGCCGGCGCCCTGCGGAAGTATCCCAGGCATTTTGACGACCTGTACTGCAACCTCGTGGATTCCGGCGAAAAGGCCGGTGCACTGGAAAGCATGCTGGACCGCATCGCCACATATCTTGAGAAAACTGAAATTCTTAAGAAAAAAGTAAAGAAAGCGATGACCTACCCTGCTGCTATTGTTGTGGTCGCTGTCGTCGTAACGGCCATCCTGCTGGTAAAAGTGGTACCCCAGTTCGAAAGCTTGTTTAAGGGCTTTGGTGCAGACCTGCCAGTATTTACGCAGATGGTGGTCCGGTTGTCGGAATGGCTTCAGACTTGGTGGTTTGTGGTTTTACTCGGCATTGTCGGAACTATCTTTCTATTCAAGGAAGCTATTCGACGATCTCAGAAATTCTCCGATCTCGTCGATAAATATGTGCTGAAACTGCCCGTTGTGGGCGAAATCCTGGACAAGTCGGCCGTTGCCAAGTTTGGGCGCGTACTTTCCACGACCTTTGCGGCTGGTGTTCCGCTCGTTGATGCGCTCGACTCCGTTGCCGGCGCGACCGGCAACGCCGTTTATCGGGATGCTATCCAGCGAATAAAAAACGATGTTTCGAGCGGTACCCAATTACAGGCCACCATGCGCCAACAGGATGTGTTCCCGGTTATGGCAGTGCAATTGACTGCCATTGGTGAAGAATCCGGTAACCTGGATGAAATGCTGGAGAAAGTCGCCGTCCATTACGAAGCGGTGGTGGATGACATGGTCGACAACCTCACAGCCCTGCTGGAGCCGATCATCATGGCGGTACTGGGCGTACTCGTAGGCGGCTTGATCATCGCTATGTACCTGCCGATCTTCCAGATGGGTCAGGTGGTTGGCTGATCACGCCCTTCCTTTCACCAACCCCTCTCCCCACCCCTCTTCCGCAATGGGAGGGGGGCTTTAATGGCACAGATTGAGAGTTTTGATGATTTCCGTTGATACGTTCCTCGCCACGCCCTGGCTTCTCTATACCGCAGTCATTTTCTTCTCCCTCTGCATCGGTAGCTTCCTGAATGTGGTGATCCTTCGCCTGCCGAAGATGATGCAGCAGGACTGGCGCTGCCAATGCGAAGAGTTCCTGGAGCTATCAGACGATCAGCGCAAGAACGATGAGCCGATTACGCTCTCCAAACCTGCCTCCACCTGCCCTTCCTGCGGTCACGGGATTCGCGCCTGGGAAAACGTCCCGGTCATCAGCTACCTGGTTTTGGGCGGCAAATGCGCATCATGCAAAGCCGGCATTTCACCGCGATACCCAATCATTGAGGCAATTACCGCGCTGTTTTCGGTGGTGACCATTCTGGTCATGGGGCCGTCTGAAGCTGCGCTTTGGTCGCTGTTGCTGGTTTGGGTGCTGATCGCGCTGACGGTAATCGATTTCGACACCCAGCTGCTGCCAGACAGCATGACGCTGCCCCTCATGTGGCTGGGGCTAATCCTGAATTACTTCGGCGTGCTGACGGATTTCAGCAGTGCCTTCTGGGGCGCGGTGGCAGGCTATCTGTCGCTGTGGTCGGTGTACTGGCTGTTCAAGTTGGTAACCGGCAAGGAGGGCATGGGCCACGGCGATTTCAAGTTATTGGCGGCGCTGGGCGCCTGGCTGGGCTGGGAATTGCTGCCGGCGGTGATTTTGTTGTCGTCTTTGGTCGGTGCCGTTGTGGGGATTAGTTTGATGGTGTTCCGCAAGCACGGCCGCGAAGTGCCAATTCCGTTCGGGCCCTATTTGGCGGCAGCGGGTTTGCTGTGCCTTTGGTTTGGTTCGGAAATTCAGGCGGCGTGGTATGCCTATCTGGGGGTCTGAATGGCAGTCGTAGGCCTTACCGGCGGAATCGGTTCTGGCAAATCCACGGTTGCACGGCTGTTCGGAGCACTGGGTGTGCACTGGGTGGATGCGGATGATGTTGCCCGCGAAGTCGTCGAACCCGGCACACCTGCCCTTGAAAAGATTGCGGAGCATTTTGGGCAAGAGATCCTGCTGCCGGATGGCAGCCTGGACCGTGCGGCGCTGAGGAGAATCGTATTCGATGCGCCGGAGGAGCGCGCTTGGCTCGAGGAGCTGTTGCACCCGGTGATCCGTGAGGAGCTGATGCGGCAACTGCGTCCGGATAACTATTCCCTACCCTATGTGCTTCTGGTGTCGCCTTTGTTGTTGGAAACCGACCAGCATGAACTGGTCGATAAAATCGTCGTGGTGGATGTGCCGGTCGATGTGCAGATCAAAAGAACCATGGCCAGGGACACCGACGACAGAGCACAGGTAGAGCGAATCATTGCCGCCCAGATGGCCCGTGAGAAGCGACTCCAGAAAGCCGATGACGTGGTGGACAACAACCTGGCTATGATGGATGTTGAGCGTCAGGTTGAACAGTTACACCAGACGTTCCTGGCAGCCTTTGGGCGCTAGTGTCTATGAGCCGACATCCCTCCCGCCCCGCCGTTGATGCCTTGACGCTGACCCCCATCGCCATTACCCGCTCCTGCTTCCGGGACAAGTTTGGTGTACCCCGACAACCAGGACTGACCCGCTTTGCCCACGCTGACCTGATCATCCAATCGCCCTTCGATCGCGAGGATGCGTTCCGAGGGTTGGAGACGGCCAGTCACCTGTGGCTGACGTTCCAGTTCCATGAGGCGGTACGGGCGGAATGGCGGCCGGTGGTTCGGCCACCCCGGCTGGGAGGCAACAAAAAGATAGGTGTGTTCGCCAGCCGGTCACCTTTCCGCCCCAACAGTCTGGGGCTGTCAGTCGTGAGAAACGAAGGACTGACGCGGGACGCGGGCGGTCGCCTGGTGTTGCGGATTGGGGACCACGATCTTATCGACGGCACCCCCATCCTGGACATCAAGCCCTATCTGCCATTTGCAGATTCAGTCCCGGAAGCCACCCTGGGTTGGGCGGAGTCCGCACCGACCGATCGTCTACCGGTAGTGTTCCTGAATGAGGCTGACCAACAGCTCGCAGCCTTGCCAGCGGATCAGTATCCGGATTTCCGAGACTTGATAGAAGATGTGGTGAGCTACGACCCTCGCCCATCGTTCCGGCGTGGCCGGGATGAAGAACGGATATACGGAGCGCATTTGTACGATCTGAACGTGCGCTTCCGCTTTGTCCATGATGAATCACAGGAACGTGTCGAAGTGCTAACGGTCTGTTAAACTGCAGATCGGTTGATTTTTCGACACAGGGAATGCGTGCCTTGCCTCCGATCCGGTTATTCAGACGAATAGGTGTACGGCCACTGGCTGCCAGGCTGCTGGTATATGTTCTGTTGTTCAGCCTGATCCTGTCGCTGGCTGCCACCGGCGTTCAGATGATTGGCGAGTTTGAGCGCAGAACCGAAGAGTTGCGCAGCACCCAGGAACGCGCTGCGGAACTGGTTGCCGGCAGTATGAGCAACAACCTCTGGTTGATGAACTATAGCGAGGTTGCCAACAGCCTGGATGACATGCGCGCCATTCCGGTTATCCAGCATGCCCGGGTGATCACAGCCGCTGGCGAGGAGTTCAACACGGGTACCTATCCGGATGGCCGGGTGATCAGCCAATCCTTCCCCCTGGTGTTCAATCGCGCGTCCTTCAATAGCCCGGAAGCCATGGGCACCTTGACTGTGACGTCGTCTGTGGAAACCGTCTACAACGAGTTGATGGACCGGGCATTGCTCACACTGCTGTTCCAGTCGATGATCGTGATGCTGGGCACTCTCGGGCTTCTGGTCATTGTTCGGCTCACCCTTTCCCGTCATCTGGAATCGATTGCCGACTACGCCGCCCGGCTTAACCTGGACGCATTGATTGAACCGCTGAGGCTCCGCCGCAAGCCCCCAAAGCGGGGTGACGAACTGAGTGAGCTGGAACAGGCGCTGAACACCATGCGCCTGCAGCTGCTGGAAGACACCCGCTCCCTGCGCCAGACCTCCATCCAATCCCAGGATGAACGAGATCAAGCCGTGCGGGCAAACCATGCCAAGAATCAGTTCCTGGCCAACGTCAGCCATGAGTTGCGCATTCCGCTGCAATCGGTGCTGGGCTACGCCAATCTCCTGTCAGATACCCCCCTCGATCAGGACCAGCGGGAATATGTCCACACCCTGCTCAACGCTTCGGAGGGATTGTCGGCCATTATCAATGACCTGCTGGACATCTCCAGTATGGAAGCCGGCAAGCTGGTGCTGGATGACATTCCCTTTGACCTTCGCGACACCTTGAATGATCTGGTGCATATGCTGGGTGCACGGGCTCGGGAAAAGGGTCTGGCGCTGGAACTGCGAATTGACGAGAACCTGCCCTGGGCCCTGAAAGGGGATCCGGTACGGCTGAGGCAGATTCTGCTCAACATGACATCAAACGCCATCAAGTTTACCGACTCCGGGCACGTGCTGATCAGCATCGAGGTGCTGGGTCGGCGGGATAACAACGTACGACTTCGGGTGGCGGTTGAAGACACGGGCGTGGGGATCAACCCCGAGGATATACCGCTGGTGTACGAGCCCTACGTTCAGCTCGGTCAGCGTTTCCAGCGACAATTGCCGGGTGCAGGCCTGGGCCTGACCATTTGTCGCCAGCTGGTTCAGTTGATGGACGGCTCACTGGACCTTGAGAGTAAACCCGGCGAGGGCTCCACCTTCTGGATGGAGCTCAGCCTGCAGGTTGCGCCAGAGAGCGCCGCCCGCGGTCGACCGGATACCAGCATGATCCGCGGGCGGCACATTCTGGTGGTGGACTCCTATGAACTGTCCCGCAAGATTACCCTGGAAATGCTTTCGCGCCACGAGTTGGATATCGAAGCAGTGAAATCCGCCGGCGAGGCACTGACCTCATTGCGGTTGGCCTCGGACAACCACAAGCCCTTTGATGCCTTGGTGCTGGACGGGTTTGTACCGGATATGGACAGTGACCTGTTGTGCCGACAGATCCGTAGCAACCCTGAATGGGGCCATACACGGCTATTGATTCTGTCGTCCAACCCCCAGCGGGGGGATGCAGAGCACTTCCGACAGGCCGGCGCCGATGCCTTCCTGAGCAAGTCCCTGCGGGAATCGTGCCTGACCCCTATCCTGCACCAACTGTTTTCGGATTCCGTCCGTAACGAACGTCGCTTCCTGACCCGGTTTTCCCTGCAAGCCGTCAGTGACAATACCCGCCGCCAGGAATTACCCTGCGGCCGCATGAAAGTTCTGTTGGTGGAAGATAACCCGGTCAACCGCACCCTCACCCGCCGGCTGCTGGAAAAGTTGGGCTGTGATGTGATGACGGCGAATGACGGCGAAGCCGCCTCCAGTCTCTGGCAATGGCACCCCTTTGATTTGATTTTCATGGATTGTGTGATGCCCCGGGTGGATGGTTTCGAGGCCACTCGCCGCCTGCGCCAATGGGAGAAGGACCACAACCGTAATCGGGTACCTGTGGTGGCGCTGACTGCAAGCGCTATGGAAAAGGATGAAGAGCGCTGCCGCGAGGCAGGCATGGACTCGTTTGTTGCCAAGCCGGTCAATATTGAAATGTTGCGGGCGGTTCTGGAACAATACTGCCAATCCTCCGCATCCACCTGAATACCCGACACAAGGCCACCATGAACGTAGAATGTCCCACCTGTAAAAAGTCCGCGGAATGGAATGAGAATAACCCGTTTCGCCCTTTCTGCTCCGAACGCTGTAAACTGATTGATCTGGGCGCCTGGGCCAATGAGGAATATCGTGTTCCCGCAGAAAATGCATCCCCCGACGATCTGGATCAGGGCGGCGACACAACCACCCATTGATCGCCCGCATTAACCCGCCCTTAACCCGTTTTAAGTTGAGCCACTTGGGCCGGACCGTTAACATTCCGGCGGTTACATTCAAACATTAAGAAGGTCGAAGAATGAAAGCGTCCCGAATTCCCCTTATCGTTCTGTCACTTGCGGCAGCACCTGTATACGCCTCCGATGTGGACCTGAGCCTGACCAACGACTCGGTCAAGGGCCAGGTCAACTTCTTCGGCACCAATTCCGACATCCAGGTCGGCACCGGCTATACCTATCACGAAGGCAGCCGTCACATCGGCAACGTGGATTTCCACGCCCAGGGCCGCACGGCCATTGGCAACCTGCCCACCACAGCGGGCATTGGTGTTCGCGCCTTCGGATGGGATGATGATCGGCTGGACGGCGGCGCCGTGGCTCTCGGCGGCTTTGCCACCGTAAACGTACCCAACGCACCAGGTCTGTCGTTCACCGGCGGGCTTCACTACGCGCCCAGCATCCTTGCCTTTGGCGATTCCGATGACCTCACCAGCCTTGAGCTTCGCGGCAGCTACCGTGTTATCCGCAACGCCGAGTTATTTGCCGGTTACCGCTACCTGAATACCGACTTTGACGGTCGTGGTGACCTGAACCTGGATGAAGGCGTCATGGCCGGTATGAAGATCTTCTTCTGATCAGGTCCTGATCCCGCAGGATAACCCTGCCCGCCACTATCAGGGCGGGGTTACCACTCCCCATTTCGTGCCCTTCCTCACTCTTTGTGCCTTGCCAACTTGATAGACTTCTGGCTCACGCTCCTGGAACGTTTTATCTGGCATGGACAACCCTATGTTTCACTTAGCTGCACGGGCCTTCACCGCTGTTTTCACCCTTTCCACTGCCACACTGATCATCGGCTGTGGCGGTAGCGGCGACGCGAACGACGACGTGGCAGGCCGGGGAAACAGCTTCCCGCCGACGAAAAACGCGATCGACGACTTCACGCCCGGCTCAACCGGTGATTCCAACAATGCGTCCGGCCTGGCCAAAGATGAAGTGCGGATTACCATGGAGGTGCCGGAAT
>NZ_LSMM01000061.1:0-37106 GCF_001566815.1 Marinobacter sp. Hex_13 | reverse complement strand
GATACGATGGCCCGGCTTCAGAGTCAGCCATGAACCGCCGTATACGGAACCGTATGTACGGTGGTGTGAGAGGACGGGGGAGGTGACTCCCCCTCCTACTCGATTATGCTGAAATCAGAATTCACACGGCAGGAGGGCGGATGGCTCAGGAACTGGAAATCAAACTCAGCGTGGCGCAGCCTGATCTGGATCGAGTCGTTGACTGGCTATTGGGGCAGCCAAACACTTATGAGTCCGGGACCCTGCAATTGGGGAACACCTACTACGACACGCCCGATGGGGATCTCAACCGCCAGAAGATTGCCCTGCGAATCCGGAAGTTGGGTGACAGGCACATCCAGACCCTGAAAACCCGCGGTGAGTTCGTTGATGGTGCTCATCGTCGCCAGGAGTGGGAGTGGCCGCTGATCGGTACCACGCTCAATATGGGACTCATCGCGGACACCCCTGTGGGGCAGAGCGTGAACCTTGCCAGACTGCAGCCTGTCTTTGAGACCAACTTTCAGCGTCGTGTGGTTATGATCGAGCAAGGGGAGAGCCTGGTTGAAGTAGCCATTGATTCCGGGGAAATCGTGGCAGATGGGCAGTCCCGCCCGCTCAGTGAAGTTGAATTTGAGCTTAAGGCCGGAGATGCCTCGTTGTTACTGGCGTGGGCGCGACGTCTGGCGGATGAAGTGCCGGTGTTTCTGAACCTTGTCAGCAAGGCGGAGCAGGGGTACTACCTTGCGGGGCTCTATCACCCGGTTTCGAAAGCAGAGCAAAATGCTGAGTTGTCCGTGAATGAATTCCTCTTTCTCCTCAGCGTGTCATGGCTTACGGGGCAGTCCGCTCCCGTGAATGGAGACGATTTTCGAGCGATAGCTCGGATGGCCGGCGAGCGCGGCGTCGGGGAGCTTTACCAGCGTGTGTTCCGTTCGCTGGCTGAGGGAAACGCTATTGGCGATATGGCAAGCAGCAAGGAACTTGGCCAGTTGCAACTGGCCATAGCAGCGGCATAGTTTACGGCTGATCGGCCGCTTTGGAGACGTTGCTGTCCTCTTGAGTGGCCTGTTTTTGAAGGTTGTGCCATTTGTTAATGAAGTCGCGATAATGGGACAGGGCTTCTTTCACCACTTCCACGTCCGGGGTCTCACTGGACTTCACAAGAACGATCAGGCCCTTGCCTTCAATTTCCTTATCGGTGGGCGGGTGGCAAACGACTTCGTTGTTGTCGTCAATATAGGCGAGTGCGGTGCCGATGCCATGCCGAATCAGCGCGCTGACGATATCCGCCCAATTCAGGTCGTCCAGTTCAATTTCGTAGCGGTGGGGGTGGTCGTGTTGATAATTGAACAAGTCCTCAAGGACTTTCTCTGACCCCGGTGCGATGACCGAGCGCACCATGATCTCCGGATAGGTTCGAACCGGTCGGATAACGGTACGGACACCCGCAGAAGTAAAGCGATCCCGATTTTCATCCCGTACGCACTCCACCGTGACTTTCTGGCCAAGGTTGGACTCACTCAGCCTGTGGGCGATATCAAAAGTCAGGCTGTCGGAGGTCGGGTCGGATTCGTCGGCGGCCAGCACGATAATATGTCGGGCCGCACCAGCGTGCACTGCCTTGAGAGCTTCCGGGTCGCTACCGGAGCCATGGAAGTGAACCAGTCCGTTGTCTGCCAGTTCGGGCGGAAGCCCGTTCGGAAACTGGCTGGTCAGTATGATGATGGGGACGGTTTCATAGCCGGGGACGGCCCGCATCTGGGAGGCAAAGCGGGAAAAATACTGCTCCCCCCCTGTTTGCGGTGTGTTGATGATAACGATGTGGTCTTTCATGGCGTATATCCAACGTCCGGTTAAAATGCGTTCCCGGCGGTAGAACCGGTATTCTATGTAATCACTGACGATAAGCGTCAGCAGCGTGATGGCGGCAATGAACATCAGGAAAACGGTGCTGAGCCGTCCGATGATGGTTTGCGGCGCAAAATCACCGTAGCCCACGGTAACCAGCGTTGTCATGGTCATCCACGCAGACTCGAAGAGTGTGAGGTCCTCGGCCGCCCAGATGATCACCACCTGGGTGATCAACAGCCCGCCAAGAATGGTAAAAAGCCGCTTGATGCGTGACCGGATAATGCCAGACATGGGCAAGTGAGAAAGCTGGTGTTCCGGGTTCAGCCGCCGGCGATTCCTCTGCATCGGTTTCCTTACAACGGTTCAGTCGGGGGAGCGTTCGTTATACAGTACGGGAAATATAACAGAGACACAGGGGTTTGCATTATGTCCGAGCCTTGGCGCTCCTTACCGAAGAGTCTGGCAGATGAGGTTGGTGGTGTCTGGTCTTCGGTGTTTCCCGAGGGAGTGCCCAGTTTTTTGGGCGCTCAGGGCGGTGTTTCCGACGAGGATGTAGCCCAGGCCGTCGCGCGCAGCCTGTTTGTCAGGCGCACCCTTGAGCGCCATCCGGAGCAGGTCGCGGCGCTATGTCAGTCCCGCCCCCTGGCTGAGCCCACAACCTCGGATTACCTGCTTCAGCGCTGGCAGGAGTTTCTTTCAGAAGTGGTTGATGAAGGCAGTCTACAGTCGGCGTTGCGGCGATTCCGGACGGAAATACAGTTCCGGATTATCTGGCGGGATTTGATGCGGTGGGCCGATCTTGCTGAAACCATGGCGGCCACAAGTGATTTCGCCGATACCTGTATCCAGGGTGCCCTGGACTGGTTGTACGAAGACACTTGCGAACAATCTGGAACGCCGTGGGGAGTTAATCCTGCGACGGGTAAGGAAGGCCCGCAACCCCTGATTGTTCTGGGTATGGGGAAGTTGGGGGGGCACGAGCTTAACGTCTCTTCTGATATTGATCTCATCTTCGCGTTCCCGGGGAAGGGCGAAACTCGTGGCGGGCGCCGATCCATTGATAACCAGCAGTTTTTTATCCGCCTGGGCCAGAGGCTGATCCAGGCGCTGGACCAGATCACCGCAGACGGCTTTGTGTTCCGCGTGGATATGCGCCTGCGCCCCTATGGCCAGAGTGGGGCGCTGGCGTTGAGTTTTGCTGCGCTGGAAACCTATTACCAGGACCAGGGGCGGGACTGGGAGCGCTATGCGATGGTAAAGGCGCGGGTTGTGGCTGGTGATCAGCAAGCGGGACAAGTCCTGATGGATAGCTTGAAACCTTTCGTCTATCGCAAATACATCGACTTCAGTGCGTTTGAGTCCCTGCGTGCCATGAAGTCCATGATCAGCCGGGAAGTGCGCCGTAAGGGGCTGGAAAATAATATCAAGCTCGGCAACGGAGGTATCCGTGAGATTGAATTCGTGGTGCAGGCTTTCCAGTTAATCCGGGGCGGCCGGGAGCGGGAATTACAGCAACGGGAACTTCTGGTGATCCTGAAAGAGCTGGAAGAGCTGGAGCTGCTGCCGTCAGCAGTGGTGAAGGAGCTGAAGGAGGCCTATGTGTTCCTTCGCAATCTTGAACATGCCCTTCAGGGCATGGAAGACAAGCAAACCCAACTGCTGCCGGAAGACGATCTGTCCCGAGCTCGTGTAGCGCTGATCATGGGGTTTGATGATTGGGCGGCCTGCATTGCGGAACTGGAGAAGCATCGCGGACGGGTGGCCACGCATTTTGCGGATATCATCGCCATCGAAGATGAAGAGCACGAGGTGGCGTCGCTTGATGACGGCTGGCAGGAACTTTGGCTGGGTGAAATGGACGAGGAGGCGGCGACCGTCTGGCTCGATGAGCATGGTTTTGAGGACGCCGAAGGCAGCTATTCCGCCCTCAGCGACCTGCGTGGGACCCGCACCCTGCAAACGTTGCAGACTCAAGGTCGGCAGCGGTTGAACAAATTCATGCCGGTACTGTTGGAAGCGCTTACTCACGTGGAGGGGCCGTCCCAGACGCTGGCGCGGGTTCTCCAACTGGTAGAGGCGATCCTGCGCAGAACCGCCTACATGGTGTTGCTGCTGGAGAATCCGGGAGCCAGGACCCAACTGGTCCGCCTATGCAGTGAGAGTCCCTGGATCGCAAGCCAACTGGCGGAAACGCCCTTGCTGCTCGACGAGCTGCTGAACGCAGAGAGCCTGTACAGTCCGCCCGCAAAAACCGAGCTCCAGGATGACCTGCGCCAGCAAATGCTGCGGATTCCCTACGAAGATCTCGAGGAGCAGATGGAAACTCTGCGACACTTCAAAAAGGCTCACATATTGCGGGTGGCCGCCTCGGAAATACGGGAAACCCTGCCGTTAATGAAGGTCAGTGACTACCTGACGTGGATTGCCGAAGTGGTGCTGGACCATGTAGTCGACGTGGCGTTCGCGAATCTGGTCAGTCGCCATGGTTACCCCCGGCGCAAGGATGGTTCTGCCTGTGACACCGATTTCGCCGTCGTTGGCTACGGCAAGCTGGGCGGTATCGAACTTGGCTATACCTCGGACCTCGACCTGGTCTTTATCCACAATGCCGATCCGGAACAGTCAACGGATGGTGACAAGCCCATCGATAACGCCGTTTTCTACACTCGGCTCGGGCAGCGCATCGTACACATTCTCAACACCCAGACGCCGTCTGGCCAACTCTACGAAGTGGATATGCGCCTGCGACCATCGGGGAGTTCGGGGTTGCTGGTCAGTACCCTGTCTGCTTTTGAGAAGTACCAGCGTAAGGACGCCTGGACCTGGGAGCACCAAGCGCTGGCCCGTGCTCGTGGTGTGGCAGGCTGCCGGGAAACGTTGGAAGCGTTTGAAAAGCTGCGCGCCGACATCCTGTGCCAGCAAAGGGACCAGGGCAAGCTAAAAGAAGAAGTGGTCAGCATGCGCGAGAAAATGCGCACCGCCCTGGGCACCCCGCAGATCGAAGGTAAGGTGCCAGAGGTTTTCCATATCAAACACGACTATGGCGGCATTATCGATATCGAGTTCATGGTGCAGTACCTGATGCTGGCCTGTTGTTCCGAGCATCCGGAATTGACGCAGTGGTCCGATAATATTCGCCAGATGGAGGAGCTGGGCCGGGTGGAGGTTTTGCCGGTGGAAGACACTGAAAAACTCAGGGAAACGTTTATCACCCTGCGCTCCACCATACACCGGCGGGCACTGCAGAACCTGAACAGCCAGGTGGCGGGTGACGCGTTTCCCGAAGAGCGTGATTACATCCAAAGTATGTGGAATCGGGTTATGTTGGGGTGATTGAGAAGTGATGGAGGAGTGATGGAGGAGTGATTGCGCCCCTTCGTAACCCCGAGTTTTCCTGCTAGAATGCCGGTTTCCCGAATAGAGTGCTTTAGGAGCAGAAACAATGTCGATGGCTGATCGCGATGGCCTGATCTGGCTGGATGGTGAAATGGTTCCCTGGCGGGAAGCCAAAACTCACGTGCTGACCCACACCCTACACTACGGCCTGGGTTGCTTCGAGGGTGTTCGCGCCTACAGCACTGAAAAGGGTGCTGCGATTTTTCGCCTGGAAGATCACACCAATCGTCTTTTCCGCTCCGCCCATATCCTCAACATGACCATGCCGTTCAGCAAGGACGAGTTGAATGCGGCCCAAATCGCCGCAGTGCGTGAAAACAATCTGGACGAAGCCTACCTGCGCCCAATGGTGTTTCTCGGCTCTGAAGGTATGGGGCTGCGCGCAGACAACCTCAAGGTTCATGTCATGGTCGCCGCCTGGAGTTGGCCATCCTACATGTCACCGGAAGCGAAGGAGTTGGGCATCAAGGTCCGGACCTCCTCCTACACGCGGCATCACGTCAACATCACCATGTGTAAGGCCAAGGCCAACGGTAATTACATCAACTCCATGCTGGCCCTGAATGAAGCCATTGCCAGTGGCTGCGAAGAAGCCCTGTTGCTGGACAACGAAGGCTACGTGGCTGAAGGTTCCGGCGAGAATATCTTCATTATGCGTGATGGCGTGCTCCATACACCGGAACTGACGTCCTGCCTGGAAGGCATCACCCGCCAGACCATCCTGGATTTCGCGAAAGAGCTGAACATTCCGGTGAAAGAGCGTCGTATCACCCGGGATGAGGTCTATATTGCGGACGAAGCCTTCTTTACTGGCACCGCTGCAGAAGTGCTGCCGATCCGTGAGCTGGATGGCCGTTTGATCGGCGCTGGCAAGCGCGGCCCGCTGACCGAGAAGTTGCAGGGTATGTATTTCGATGCTGTGAAGGGCAAGAGTCCTGCGCATTCACACTGGCTGACAGCGGTTAACGGCTAACGCCGTGGTCCACTAACAACACCTGCAGGAAGAGCAAATGGCGGACGTTATCAAAGTGCCGGTCTCCTTCGGCGAAGTGCTGGACAAGATCACCATTCTGGAGATCAAGTCTGAACGCATTGCAGACGCGGAAAAGGTCAAAAATGTTCGGCTCGAGCTGGACGAACTGAGCGCCACCTGGAACGAGGCCGTTCAGGATCAGGCAGCCATCGCAGATCTGCGCAAGCAGCTTAAAGAAGTGAACGAGGCGCTCTGGGAAATCGAAGACGACATTCGTGATCAGGAAGCTGCTCAGGATTTCGGCGCAAAGTTTATTGAACTGGCTCGTGCCGTCTATGTCACCAACGACAAGCGCGCCGCTATCAAGAAGGACGTGAACCTGGCCCTGGGTTCACGATTTGTGGAAGAAAAGTCCTATCAGGATTACACCGCCCGCAAGTAAAGCGGTGCTTTCATTCGCCTGGATTGTCATACCCTCTCCCATCGCGGGAGAGGGTTAAAGAGAAGGCCCGAGAGAGCCGTAGACAGTGGCTCGGCATCAGTGCTGGGCAACCCACTGATCCAGCATCTCCGTCACGTCCTCCACCGTCACCAGTTCCATCGCCCCCTCGAATTCCGCCTTGGCGCCCCAGCGAGCCTGCTCAACGGTTTTTCCGGTAAACCGCTTCAACGCTTCCGGATATCGATTCACGCACCATTGCAGCGAGTTGTAAGGGCCGGAACGATTGGGATTGCTGGCCGCGAAAATACCCAGCACATCGGTGCCCATTGAACTGGCAATGTGGGCCGGCCCGGTATCCGGTGCGACGACCAGATCGGCGCGTTCCAACAGAGCGGTGAGCTGTTTCAGTGTATCCTTGCCACAGATGTTGTGCGCTTGTTCCGCCATAGCGTTTTCGATGTCTGTGCAAAACTCCGCTTCAAAGGGGGCGGGGCTGCCCACCAGAATCACCTTCATGCCGTGAGTGCGGATGGCGTGATCAGCCAGCTGGGCATAGCGCTCGGCAGGCCAGTTGCGAAGGGTGTGGCTGGCACAGGGGCTGATCACGAGGTTCCTGCGGTCCGTTGCGAGGTGCTGCCTGGCGAACTCATGATCTTCGGAGGCCAATGGAATGACCCATTTTGGTGCGGCGGGTTCCAGGCCAAGTGGCTCCAGGAAGCTTGCCAGGCAGTCCCGCACGTGCTGTTGCGCTGCCGGAGCGATTTTCCGGTTTATAAACAGGCTGTGAAGGTCCTTGCTACGGGCACGGTCGTACCCTACTTTCACCTTTGCCGGAATCATCGCCGCCGCCAGATTGGCCCTGAAGGCCACCTGCATATGCAGCAAGGCGTCAAATTTTCGGTTTTTCAGGGTGTTATGCAAGTCCGCATAACCTTTTCGACCGGCTTTCTTGTCGAAAACGACAAACTCGACACCCGGCAGGTCGCCAATCAGCTTTGCTTCAATCTTGCCGATTACCCAGGTGATTTTAATGCCGGGCACCTGTTCCTGAAGGCTCAATACCACGGGAATGACATGGGTGACGTCGCCAATGGCGGACAGGCGCAATATACAGATGGAGTTAATCAAGTTACGGTCCGTTTCAGGTTCAGAAAACATGTATGTAGAGCTTTGGCGTGATTCATTGATAAACTGCTGCGTATTCTAACCTACTCGCTGGTTATCGTCTCAGGGCGACCAGCGGTTCGTCTCTTTGGTTATTGGTTTGTATTAGGGTGAGCATGGCTGAGTCTGAAATTTGCGTCCGGGACAACCACTCAGCCTGCCTTCTCCATCCGGATTATCTCGGCCAGGTGTCAGAGGCTTGGTTCAGTCCTGAATACTGGGGAAAACTGGCACGTCCAGTCAGTAGCGGAGGACGTGGTGGCGCATGGTTTGTCGATGCCGACGGCCATCAGGTTGTGCTGCGGAAATACCTGCGTGGCGGATTGATGACAAGGCTCTCTAGGTCATCTTATGTGTTTCTGGGGGAACAGCATGTCCGATCCTTTGCCGAGTTTCGCCTGCTCAACTGGTTGACAGAGTTGGAGCTGCCTGTACCCAAACCGGTGGCAGCATGGTATCGAAGAATGTCGCCGTTACATTATCAAGCATCGATTATTATTGAGCGAATTGACAACACCGCGCCACTAGCTGACCTGATAGGATCGCTGGATGATAACGGATGGAGGAATCTCGGCGTGAATTTGCGCCGGTTCCACGATGCTGGAGTAAAACACGCAGACCTGAATTGTTTTAACGTTCTGGTGCGAGGGGATGAGTTCTTTTTGATTGATTTTGATAAGGGGCGGATTGTCCAGTCACCGGCGTCTGCGGGTTGGAAATCTGCCAACCTTGAGCGCTTCGCCCGGTCTCTTCGGAAACTGGCTGGCGCGAAAACTCAGGAGCGCGTCTGGTATTTTTTAATGAATGGCTATAACGGGAGTCAAGAGGCTTGAGTAATACGCAAAAAAACGGGCCGCTACCAGCTGTCCTTTGTCTGACTGACGCATGTGATCGCCCGGAAACCGAGCTATTCATTGGCCTTAAAAAAGCCGGGTATGATGTGGATGTAATGTGTAATCCGAAAGGGCAAAATTATCAGCGCCTTGTGGATGAGGGCATGGTCGCTCAACCGATGGCGCTGGAAGATCGCTTCGACAAGGTAGGCATCGCGGCTATCCGCGAGCAGTTGAAGAAGAAAGATTACGAGGTCATACACGCGTACAATCCTCGGGCCCTGGCCTGTGGCCTGACTGCCTCGAAAGGCACGGACATAAGGATCGTGGCCTATCGAGGTGTGATCGGGAACATCAGTTTTTTGAACCCCGAATCCTGGATAACGTTTCTGCATCCCCGGGTCAGTAAAATTGTGTGCGTCGCCGATGCAATTAAAGATTACCTGTCGAGCCTGAAGTTTTTGTGGATGCGTATTCCAGATTCGAAGCTCCAGCGGATCTACAAGGGCCATGACCTCGGGTGGTACCAGGCTGAGCCAGCTGATCTGGGGGAGTTTGGTATACCCGAGGGCGCCTTTGTGGTTTGTTGTACTGGTCGTAACTCCCCTCGCAAGGGCTACGACGTTCTTATTGACGCATTCTGCAAGTTGCCTGATGACATTGAAGCGCACCTGATTCTGGTGGGCGATATGGCTGAGAACAAGGATCTGCGAGCTCAGGCGGAGTCCACTAATCGTTCTGCTCGAATTCACTTTACTGGTTTTCGCAGGGATGCGCCGGCCATTGCGGCAGCCAGCAATGTCTTTGTATTGCCCTCCACGGAGCGAGAGGGGCTGCCTCGGGCTGTGATTGAAGCGATGGCCTATGGAGTTGCGCCGGTGGTGACAAGTGTTGGTGGCATGCCTGAACTTGTTGAGGATGGAGCCAGCGGGTTGGTGGTGGCTCCTGATCACTCTCAGGCCCTCGCGAGTGCCCTTGAGCGCCTGTATCGAGATGGCAGCTTGTTGCGCCAGTTGGGGCTTGCAGCCCGAGAGCGGATAGCTGCTGATTTTCATACCTCGCAAACTGTACAGCAGACCGGCGAGCTTTATAACGCTTTGACGGGCAGGTTCTGAATGCGTCGTTATCTTTTGTTTGTTAATCAGCCGTACTCGTATTCCATTCTGCGGCCTTTACAGGAAGAAATACGCAAACGGGGCGATGACGCCGCCTGGTTTGTAGCAGGCTGCTCTGCGGCGCCGCTGTTACCGGATGAGCACCGCCTGACAACTGTGAAGGGCGTGATGGAATACGATGCCTGTGCGACTTTTGCCCCTGGTGACTGGGTGCCGTATTTCTTTCCCGGAATCAAAGTTGAGGTATTTCACGGCCTCGCTCGAAACAAAAGGGGGCATAGCAGCGAGGACGAAAGTGATCACTACCGGATTCGTGGCTTTTTTGACCTCTACTGTACTCACGCGAGCAAAGACACCAAAAAATTTGGCGAGTTGGCACAGCAGTATAAGTATTTTTCGGTTGCCAAAACCGGCTGGCCCAAGTTGGACCCCCTGTTCGATAACCGGCATACCGGTGAACGTCTACGGAATGAGGGCGAGCGGCCCGTCGTATTTTTTGCATCCACGTTCAGTCGTTCCGTGACTGCAGCTCCCCAGTTGTTGAGCACTATCGCAAATCTGTCTCAAAATGATCGCTGGCAGTTTATCGTCACATTGCACCCCAAAATGGATCCGGCAATTACCGATCAGTACCGGGCGCTTGCAGGGCCAAACCTGCGTTTTGTCGAGAGCCATGAAGACTTGCTGCCGATACTGCCAGAGGCGGACGTGATGTTATGCGACACATCCTCCATCATGTTCGAGTTTATGTTTCTGGACCGTCCGGTGGTGACGCTCAACACAAAAATGCCGGGTCCATATCTGATTGACGTCAACTCGCCTGATCGGGTTGAGCAAGCGCTGGAAACAGCATTGGGTCGGCCCCCTGAACTGATGTCTGCGGCAAGGGCCCTGTGCGATGAACTGCATGGTTTTCGTGACGGCAAGTCCAGTGCTCGCGTGATCGATGCGGTCGATGAGTTCCTTACCGGTGAGAAGGGAGAGCTCAGGGGAAAGCCGTTGAATATCCTTCGAAAAATCAAAGTGCGCCGGCGCCTCAAGCGTGAGCTGAGGAAGTCGGCCGAGTACTGATACCTGTACTTCAAAGGGATAGAATCTATGCCGGATGGGATCTGCCCAGCCAAAGTCATCGTGCTCACGTTGGAACGGGCAAAAGCCCGGCAAGCCCGCATTAAGTCCCTTCTGGACAGTGCCGGAATTCCCTTTGAATTCTTTTGGGGGGTAGATGGCCAGCGCGATCCAAACCCCATTGAGCCGTTCTACGACGAGAAAAAAAGACTGAGGGTGAAAGGAGCTCCTTTAAGTCAGGGACAGCTTGGCTGTTTTGCCAGCCATTACAGAATTTGGCAAAAGTGTCTTCAGGAAAATCAGAATCTGGTAATTCTGGAAGACGATGTCATATTTGACGAGGGATTGTTCAAGATCTTTTTGAAGAATATTCCTGAATTACCTCAAGAGGCGGGGTGCGTCAGGCTGTTTGAAAACAAAACACGAAATCACAAGGCATTTGAGTACGCTCAATTGAAAGGACTTCGATTGCTTCGCTATACCAAAGGGCCTATGAGCACCATGGGGTATTACCTGACCCCAGGCGCCGCAGAAAAGTTTATCGAATCGCTGAGGCCGGTTTTTCTGTCGGTTGATATCTATATGGACCGATACTGGTCAAATAAGGTGTTGTGTTGTGGCGTTGAGCCGGGCTTTGTCTATCACGATCATCAGTTTGAATCGATGATCGGTTACACGGAAAAAACGCAGCGTAGAGCTATTGTTGTCACAATCCTCAGGGAGTTGTTTACTCTGGGTGAGCGGATTCAACGGTATGTTTACAATAGAAAATTTTGGTTGAAATAGAAGGTAATATGGGGATTCGAATAGGGCTTTCGGGTGATGAATGAAACAATACATGCCATTTGGTTGGGGAGTCGAATGCCACCATTGGCCCATGCCTGTATTGATGACTGGTCAAAGCAGGGCTACCACTACAGGCTTTGGACAGAGTCTGACCAGGCGATAAACGAATGGGTTGACTCCTGTGCCTTCGCAAAGGTGTGCTACCAGAAAAAGCTGTACGCATTCGTATCCGACTACCTAAGGTTGAAGGTCCTTCAGCGTGATGGTGGCCTATACCTTGATACCGACGTGACCATCCGAAAAGATCCGTTTCCGCTTTTTTCCGGCCTTCAGTTTTCCGTTGGTTATGAGAATCAGGATTTTCTTGGAACGGCGTCGATATATGCCGAAAAGAATTCCAGAATTCTGGCAGCACTGATTGATTTTTATGAAAGTGCGATATGGGAATCGCCGTTGTACATTGGCCCCCAAATACTGACCAGCTTACTGGTCGACAAGGGACTGCAAGAGCTTGAGCGTTGCAAGCTCTATCCCGTTGAATACTTCTATGGCTATCAACAGGAACCAATGAACTTCGTCGCTCCAGACAACAGCTATTTAATCCACTGGTTTCAGCATAGTTGGGGGCGCGCTCCCGGACTTGTTTTTTTGAAATCGAAGCATCTTGGTTTTTGGGGGCGACTTTATACCTGGCAGAAATACTTTTTTCGCGGTCGATCCTGACTTAACCTTCGGGTCTCAGGTCGCTCTACTTTTTGATATTTCTTTGACATTTTCCTGACACTGCTTCCACCCCGAATGCAATAACCTCCCGCTTAAAAATTCAGCCTTTTAAGTACGAGGATTGCATTCCAATGCCCGTAGAACGTTCTGGTAGTGCCAAGCCCAAATGCCACTTTGTTACGAGGGCGGGTGCTTATTTTCCTTTGTTGGTTGTTTTTTGTTCTGTTCTGCTTGTCGGTAGTCTATCGCGCTGTTTGCTTGTTCTATGGCAGTTCGACCGAGTGTCCGAGTCAGGCGTGTTCCCAAGTATATTCTTACATGGGCTGAGAGTTGATTTGATTCTCGCGGGGATGGCTGTGGCGCCGATGCTGTTGGTTCTTCCCATTTTAGGGAACCGATTTAACTGGGCTCTGTGGAAAAAGCTGACGTTCTCCTGGGCAATTCTGGTCATCGCGCTGATCATTTTTATGGAGCTAGTCACTCCTGCCTTTATCAACCAGTACGATGTTCGGCCTAACCGGCTTTTTATCGAGTATTTAAAGTATCCCCGGGAAGTGTTTTCCATGCTGTGGACCGGCTACAAGTCCACGGTATTCCTCAGCCTCGGGCTTACCGTTGCTGGTGTGGCCGTTTTTTGGAGAACATTACGCTCGTGGTTGGGCGCACCCCGGCCTTCAAGCCATAGAAAAGCACTGTTGATCTGGCCGCTGGTGGTCGTAACGGTATTTATGTGTGTGCGTTCGACAACCGGCCATCGCCCAGCGAATCCGGCCATGTTTGCTCTAACGTCAGATCCGCTGGTCAACTCATTGATCATCAACTCTACGTGGTCTGTTGCATTTGCCATCTACAACTTAAAGCATGAAACCGAGAGCAATCAGGCCTACGGGTCAATAACAGACGAGGTGATGTTGGATGAGGTTAGAAGTGCGCCTTGGCTGGAAGGTTACGAGTTTTCGTCTGACAACTACCCTACATTGCATCATCAAACTCCCAGCTATCAAAGGACGTCGCCCATCAATCTGGTGATTGTCCTGGAAGAAAGCCTGGGCGCAACATTTGTGGAATCCCTCGGGGGCAGGCCGGTTACGCCCAGATTGGAAGCATTGAAAAATGACGGGTGGTGGTTTGAGAGCCTTTATGCCACAGGAACGCGCTCTGTTCGCGGAATTGAGGCCGTCATCTCCGGGTTTCTACCCTCCGCATCGCGCAGTGTGGTGAAGCTGTCACTGTCGCAGTCGAACTTCTTTACGCTGGCCGGCCTTTTGGAACGCAAAGGCTATGACACCGGTTTTATTTACGGAGGTGAAGCGCATTTCGACAATATGCGGAGCTTTTTCTCAGGCAATGGCTTTCAGCATATTGTCGATCAGCTCGACTACGATAGCCCAACGTTCACAGGTAGCTGGGGAGTAAGCGACGAGGATCTGTTTCGGAAAGCGGATCAAGAACTGCGAAAACTGAACGCCGCCGGGCAGCCGTTTTTCAGATTGGTATTCTCCTCTTCCAATCACACCCCCTTCGAATTTCCAGATGGGCGGATCTCGCTTTATGACAGCGAGAAGAACACCGTCAATAATGCGGTAAAGTACGCTGATCATGCCCTGGGCGAATTTATTGCGACGGCACGCCAGCAGGACTACTGGGAGAATACCGTCTTCTTGATTGTGGCAGATCATGATGCTCGTGTATGGGGTGACGAGCTGGTTCCTATCAAAAACTTCCACATCCCCGGATTAATTCTCGGTGGCAAGATTGCGCCGCAGCGTATCAGAACCATGGTCAGTCAGATCGATTTGGCGCCGACATTGCTGTCATTGATGGGCATGGAAGCGGACCATCCGATGGTAGGGAGGGACATCACCAGGCACCCGGAAAAAGCCGGGCGCGCTATGATGCAGTTCAATGACAACTATGCGTGGATGGGAGGCGATCATCAGGTGTTGGTTCTCAGGCCGGATCAATCGCCCTTGAAGGGCATCTACGACCCCGGGTCGGGCAAAACGGAATACTCCGATGCCGAGCCGTCGCAGGCTGAATTTCAACGGGCTTTGGCATTTGCCCAACTGCCACTATGGCTTTATCGTGAGCAAAAGTATGATACCCCTGACGTGAATAAACCATAGCGACGGCGTTGCAGGTACTCAGTGGGGCAGATCCTGCGTATCAATGACAATGACGGTGCCTTCGGAGTCTGTTTTTTCAACCTGGAGGCCCCAGTGAATGCGTTCGCAGGCCAGTTGCACAATCAATAGGCCAAAGCTGCTTTGATGGAGTTTTCTGGTCTCCGGCGCCACAACGGTTGATATTGCCTCCATTGCCGAGGTTGAAAGACCTTTGCCAAAGTCCTGAATGCGAATCCTGTGATCCGTTATAAAAATGTCGACGCTGCCGTTGGTGTGTCCGAGAGCATTCTGAACCAGATTGCGGATAATCATCCGTACCAGGGCGGGGTCTGAACGTAGGACAACGCGATCTTTCTGGGGGTGGAGTACTGTGCGGCCGTTAAATGCAGGGTTCAGATCCTTGAGGTCGACAAGCAGTTCACGGGTCGTTGCTACGATATCAATGTTGGCAGGGTTGTCCCTATCCTGTTCCCCGCGGGCAATTCTCAATAGCATTTCTGTGTCTTCCCGCATGGTGCGGGTAGATCTGCGAATTCGTCCCAGGGTTTTCTGATCGGCTTCCGAGAGCGTTTTGCGCTGCTCCAGTACATCTAAAGCGCCCATAATGACCGCCAGGGGGGTTCGAAATTCGTGGCTGGCAAGCTTTACAAAGGACTTTTCCCGCTCAACCACGGTCTCCATTGCCGAAAGGAAGCGATTAAAGGCATCGGCGATCTGGTCGAATTCGCGATCCCTGTAGTCGCGTGAGAGTCTTTGCATCGAAACCCCGGGCTCTGTTGACTGCACGTCGTGAGTCAGTGCCCGTAGCGGCTTTAGCAGATAAGATGAGGCAATACCTGAAACGAAAAGCCCCAAAAACATCAGCCCTGCAGCCAGAACGAGCAGCACGATCTGAATCACCGCTTCCCTGTTCTCCATAATCGTGATGTCCTCCGACACGTAGAGCCGTCCAGGAGGTTTGATGGTTGTTTCAACGTTCAGTATTTTCGTCCAGTCATCAAACTCGATTTCGTCTGAGTATCCGACGGGACGGTCATGAAGGTGCTGGGGCAAAAGTGATTCTGGTGCGCCACTTGGTAGAAAGTACGCTTCAATGCGACCGGTTTTCCAGCTCTGAAAGCTCGACTCCGTAATTTGCTCTTTGAAGTACTCGGCATCAAGTTTCAGTTCCAGGCCCCGAATAGTGTCTTCCACATCGTTTACAAAGAGCTCGACGGCGACCATCGAAACTGTTGTCGTTATGACAACAATGCCAAACAGTGTGGCGGACAGGCGGCGGGACAGTGAATGCTGCTTCATTGTGGCATGGCCTTTGGGTCAGGCAGTATTAAACGATAGCCGCGCCCATGAACGGTTTTTATCAGGCTATCGCCAAACGCCTTCTCCAGGGTCTTGCGTAATGCATAGATATGGGTACGCAGCGTGTTCCCTCCGGTTTCTGTATTTTCATCACCCCAGATTGATTCCGAAAGGACATCATGACTGAGAAAGCTGGGATAGGCGCGAATCAGTAGTTCAAAGAGCCTGGCGGGCGTACCGGTAAGTTCTGTCGATTTTCCCCGATAATGTACGCTGAGCGTGCCGGGATCAAACTGAAGCTCTCCGGCCTGAAGTCCCTTGAAAACCGGGGTGTAGCGCCGGTGAAGAGCGTCAATTCTGAGCTGTAGCTCTTTGAGTTCAAATGGTTTCACCAGGTAATCGTCAGCACCACAGTTAAACCCCTTCTCTTTATCTGCGAGTGAGCTCAACGCGGTCATAAGGATGACCGGTTTCTGGCATTGTAGATCTTGCCGGATACGGCGACAGATCTCGAAACCGTCTACCCCGGGAAGCATCAGGTCCAGAACAATGACATCGTATGTCTGAGTTGCCAGCAGGTGCAGTGCGGTCAACCCGTCGGCGGCATAGTCCAGGGTGTAGCGGTCGTCGCCGAGAAACTCGAACAGGTTTTCCGCCAGGTCTTTCTGGTCTTCCACAATCAGGATGCCAAGTCGTCGGCTGTCGATTGAACTAAAGGATCTATTGGTCATTCTTTGACAATTCCTGACGATGGATATTTGGATTAAACGACACTAATCGATATCGCCGGTTCAGTAATTCTGTGTTGGCCTCTCGAAGCCATGTGACCACTGATTCCTGGGAGATTTGCTTCGGAATGGCAACGAAATAGGTCGCATAGTGAGGATTGGCTTTCGTTGCTGACAGTTCCTCCGATGTTATTTCTTGTGCAGCTCCTCTGGAATAATACCTTGCAGAGAACGGCAGATCATTGAGGTACAAGAGTGGACTGCTGTCGTGATCGGCCAGCTTTTCGTACTCCAGAACCAGCTGCTTTTCGGTTTTCAGCGTATAGACGCCTTGCGTTCCCAGCAAGACAAATACGGTCATCAACACTGGAACGGCTCCTGCCAATGGATAATAAAACTTACTGAAGCGGGCCAAATCCAGCCTGGTGAGCCAGTAAGCGATCAGTATGGCAGTAAACGGCAAGGAGGGGAGTGCGTAGGTCCAGAGTGTGTTGCCAGCAGGGGTAAAGAATAACAGCGGGCCCATGGTCGCCAGAAAAACGAAAAGCAGTCTTGGGTCGCGCAGTGCGCGCATCGAATCCTTGCCCTTCCCTCGAAACCAGGACACCGCCAGACAGCTGATGGCGATAAGACCCCAGGGAAAACTGGCCCAGATCCAGAAAACCCAGATCATACCTTTGGGTTGCAGATGGGCAGTACCGTAAAGGTCCCCCGCCCATCCCGGGTCAAGAAACCGGCGAACATGTTCGCCAACAATAAAGTAGTCGATAAATCCAGGGGTTTTCCACTCGGCAAGCACATACCACGGCAGAACAACCAGAGCTGTGAAGGTACACCCCCAGAGCCAGGGGAGCCGGCCAAGCTTTGCGGGCGCTGTTCGGGTCATAACCAGCCAGGTGCCAATCGGAACGCCAATCAAAACCAAGGTGAGCGGGCCTTTAGCCAGCAGTCCAATGGCCACGCCTACGAAGAAAAGGAATCCCCAGGCAGTGGACTTCCCATTCAGGGTGAGACCAAGGCTGACGAGGGCAAGCGTGGTGCCAAGCGCCAGAAAGGCGTCGGTCATCACCGCTCCGGCACTGATGTAAGTCAGGGCCATGGAAGAGAAGACCAGAGCGGACCAACGAGCGACTGTTTTCCCCCAGAGCAGTAAAGCGAAGTGCCAGGTTAGATAGACGATACCGACGGTTGCGATCCAGGAGGGTAGCCTGATGACGAATTCGGAGAGCCCGAACAACTGGATTGACGCGGCCTGCGCCCAGAACGACAGTGGCGGTTTGCCCCAGAACGGTACGCCCGGTTCAAACCAGGGGGTGATCCAGTCACCGGTTTCTACCATCAGCCGGGCGATTTCAGCGTACCGTGGTTCTGTCGTGTCGGCGAATGGAAACAGGGCCATACCGATGAAGCGACTTGCTAAAATGGCGGACAGGACAAGCAACCAGGGGCTAATTCGAGCTAGCATGGCGATATGGCTCCGGATTCAGGGTGTTGGGTCGAGCTCCTGCCTGGACGCTCTCCATGACATCTTCTGTGAGGTAAATCGGGCGTTGCTTTGTCTCGACATAGGTTTTGCCGACATACTCGCCTACGATGCCAATACTAAGAAGCTGAATCCCTCCCAGAAACGTAATGATGGCCACCAGCGATGGATAGCCGTTGGTGACGTCACCCAGTAACGTAGCCTTGACGACGATCCAGAGCCCGAAAAGGGCACCCATTGATGCTGCAAGCAGGCCCACGCCAGTGGCCCAGCGCAGTGGTGATGTTGAAAACGAGGTCAGTCCTTCCAGCGCGAGCCCGATCAACCTGGGATAGTCCCACTTGGAAACTCCCGCAGCTCGTGGCGCCCGGTCATAAGGAAGTACCGTGGTGGGCATGCCTATCCACGCAAAAAGCCCCTTCATATAGCGATTGCGTTCGCCCAGAGACATCAGCGCATCGACTGCCCTGCGGCTCATCAGTCGAAAATCTCCGGTATCGACGGGGATATTTGTCCTGCTTGTTCGATTGAGCAGCCGGTAAAACAGATGAGCGCTCAGGCGCTTGGGCAGAGATTCCCCGTGCCTGGACCGCCTCTGCATCAATACAACATCGGAACCGGACTGCCACGCTTCGACCATGGTTGGAATAAGTTCTGGTGGGTCCTGAAGATCCGCATCAATCACCACGACAGCATCACCGGTCGCATGTTCCAGGCCGGCAGTGAGAGCCGCTTCTTTGCCAAAGTTACGGGTCAGTTTTACCAATCGAATACCACTGCGACGCGCCAGAAAACTGGAGATGTAGTTGGCGCTCCCGTCTTCGCTGCCGTCATCAACGAAAACCAGTTGGGTCGCTACCGTGAGGGAATCAAGAATAGGCAGCACCCGTTCCAGAAAAACGGGCAGCATTGCTCGTTCGTTGAAGACGGGTACGACGATGGAAAGAACTTGTTTACTGCTAATACGGGTAGGGAGAACACTATGTCTGCTCATGGAAGACCAACCTCTGGTAAACAACAAAGTTCAATAGCGCCCCGAATGTCGTTGTGACGATCTGGGCAGCGGTGACTGGCAGGGACAGGCCCTGATGGAAGAAAGAAAACAGAATGAAATTCGTTATCCAGGCAAGCAGACAGGACAACGCATAGCGTCCGACGGTCTTTGCATGGGTATCTGCATTCGGAAAGGCTAACTGACGTTGAAACAAATAATTGGCAACAGCGCCGCACAGGCTTCCAATAGCGGTTGCGTATAAAGGCGAGAGTCCAAGTAGTACAAGGCCAGCCATCGACGCCCAATGAATGGCGGTTGCGATGCCGCCTGCGGCTGCAAAGCCAAGCACCTGCTGGCGGATACCCGGGGATACCTGGGAGTTGACCATGTCTGATTCCAGTGCTGTTTCACAGGAAGCGCTCGCTGTAATGCGAGCACAGTTCAGGTTTAGGTCGGTATGGTAGTTGAAGGACTGTCAGAAAAGCTTTGTAGAAACATCAAGAAAATGTCAAAGGTGTTTAAGCAGGGGATCGTAGATTGATCCGAATTTTACGGAGGGCCTGTAAGGAGACGGTCATTTTTTTTGAATTGGAAGCTATAAATAATGCCGTAGAACACCGAAAAGACATATATGCCATTCCAGGAAAAGAAAAATGACTCAAAACAGTTCACGGTTATCCAGAATATGGCCGTCGTTGTTGCGAATATACGCCACGTATTGCCAGTGACGCCTTTGGGGCTCTTTGAAACCGTGATCACGGGGAAAAAGATCAGAAAATAAATGAACACAGTTCCGACTATTCCAAAGCTGACCAAGCTTTCGATGTGGGAGTTGTGAAGGTGGCTGAAACTGGATTTCATGGCGTCTGAAAAATTATCTGATTCGGAGATAACCAACTCTCTGGCATTCTCGCCGCTGCCGAGTAGAGGCCGCATTTTGAACCACTGCCAGGCTTCTATCCACAGGTTAATCCGTATTCCGACACTGCCACTGTTAGGAATAGATTCTATGTCCAACGTTGCCGCATTTTTTATGTTGTCAGTTTCAGCACCGATCCTTTTGGAGACGATTTGCGACGTTGACAGCGCCATCAGTACGAAAAACAATGCGATATAAGAAAGCACCACAGCTTTAGTTGAGATACGTGACTGTGGCAAAAGTTTCAGGGTTAAAGGGGCTGCGAGAAAACACAAGAGCAAGGAGAGCCAAACCTGACGCGACTGGGTGATCACGGTAATCAGTAGGAAAAACAGGAAGAAAGCGATGGCAAGCGATGACTTCAGTAGTTTCAGGTGCTTTGACGCTGTCGTTCTGGCAAGGAGCAAAAAAATGGATGCAATTAAGCCAAATCCTGAAAATAACGAGGTGTGCTGAGCATTAACTACATTAAAATCAATACGGGAACCGGAGATTCCGGCGTATATTTCCCCGAAAAAATCGCTCGAGTTGCTGATAAAGATTCCCAGCGCACTCAAGCAATAAGCGATCAGGATTCCAGCGATTATGTTGGTATTTCCTCTCGTCCAATAGGCGATAAACCAAAAGATGAAAAAGCTATAGAAGAAGAACGGGGACGGTTTTGGCATAGCCAGATCAGGGATGGCTACGATGCTGTTGATCCAGCTCAACAGGGGAATGGCAATGGAGATGAAAAACGCAATGTATATCGGGTCTTTTTTTATCTTCTTGAAATTATAGAAAATGGATAACAAGGTGCCAATAAAGGTGATCATAAAGAAGACGTCACCGATATCCCGGTAGAATCGTTTGAACAGAACGAAGCCGATGATAGTGGCCACCATCAGTTGGCTGAAGCGTTGACTAGCCACAATGCTTTCAAGTCTGGATGACAAGGTCTCACCTTTGATTATAAATGTACCCAACGGCTCGGTTCTCAACTGCGCTGACGGCGACGCCAAGTTCGATCAGTACTGCCTTTATTACTATGTGAAATAGCTATTCGACAGGGTGTTTGTTACGGCTCAATGTCCAGAGGCCGGCGTATTTATTAAATGTCACCTGTGCATAGGTGACCGCCGTTAGATACCCCACAGAGCCATCGAGAAAACCAAAACGGATAAAGTAGACCTGTATGAACGTCATGACCGCCCTTAGGGTAGGGTAGAGCATGGTGCGAGTTCTTTTGCCCCGACGGTGCTTTTCCCTGGATCCCAGCCACGCGTATTTTGCGCTCTTTTCCAGGGAGTGCCCAAAGTCACGATGGGTGTAATGGGTGAGTCGCCCTCGCAGTGTTTTTATGCTGCGGCCTTCGGGGATAAGAATTCGCTCATGGACTAAAGCATCCGAAAAGGATACGCCTTCACGTCGAAAAAGGCGTAGAGGGGCGCGTCCGCTGCGACCGAAGTCCAGTCTTTTGCCATAGATCGTAACGGCCCAGGGGAGCTTATAAGCGTCGGCATCCGGGGCGGCCAAACGATGATTTATTTCGCGGGCCAGTTCCTCGGTAATCCGCTCGTCGGCATCCAGAGATAACACCCAGTCACCTGTTGCTCTCTCAAGAGCCCTTTGTTTTTGTACTCCGAACCCAGGCCAGTCTGTGGTTTCAACAATGTCGGCGTATTGCCGTGCAATTTCTACAGTGCGATCAGAACTGCCACTGTCCAGCACAATTATTTCGTCGGAGACCTGCCGGGCCGACACCAGGCAGTCCGCAATGTGGTCCTCTTCATTCATGGTGATTACGGTTGTCGACACCCGACATCCGCGCTTGCGAACGTATGACGCCTTTAATTCATGGAATAGAGTGGTCGCCAGTACGGAAATGATCAATAGATAGAAGGTCAGAAACAGGCTTCGATTGAAAGTGGCTTCCGTTAGTCCAAAGAAAAAGTAGCCCACCGTGACCATGGTACCGGCCGCAGCAATGTGAGCTGTGGGGAAATGCTTGCTACGAACGTGCTGGCTGAAGATCGCCAAAGGAATAAAGATCAGAAATGCCCAGCTTAGGACGCCGGGAATGCCACTCGTCGCGGCATTGTTGATCAGGTCGTTGTGAGCATGACCAACGCAGCAATCCAGAAGCGCTGGCGATGCGCTACCGTTGTCAACGGCAGATCTGATGGTATGGCTAAACCCGCCAAGGCCTGCGCCCGTCCAGGGATTTTCGACAAACATTTCCCAGGCATGATTCCAAAGCTCCAGGCGCAGTTCGATTCCCGAATCGAGACTATGGTCATTCAGAGCGGCGTCGATTGATTGCAGCGTACGATCCGTTGAGAAAACGGCACTGAGGACCAGGATGGGAATAAGCAAGACAGCAGCCAGCCGGAGCTTTCGGCCAAGCAGTGGAATAACAATGAGAAGCAAAAATGGTAGAGCCAGGAGGTTGCTGCGGGTTTCAGATAGTAGGGACGTGAGCACGGCCGCGACGCTTCCCGCGATAAAGGCCATCGCCAGGAATCGGTTTCCGTTGCGCAGGAAAAACAACCCGCCTACCAGGGTGAGCATACCTCCCAGAAGTGCAATGTTACCGAAACTGATTGGGTTGATGCCGCCCCCGAACCGTGAACTCAAAGTGCCGGTGGGCGTTGCTGCACCTGGCTGCAGCGCATAAATCAATGCACCGATAACGGACAGGGAAATCAATCCGATGGCAGCGAATCCGGTGATCGCACGCAGGCGAGCATGGCTCAGAGCCATAACGAGCGGCCAGAACAATATAAAGCGGGCGTGTGTGCCGAGCGTTTTTCCGCCTTCATAGTCGAAGCCTTCAACAGCCCAGGAGTATGCGCTGACGGAGACGTAAAACCAGAAAGCGAAGTGGATTAAACGCAGCTCCCTTGGGGGTTCCCAGCCGGTTTTCTGGAGTGATTGGCGTGCTATAAGTATGATGCCGATAACTGAGAGCATCAGTGTTGCTGCCGAGAGCACGCTTGACGAGACGAGCGCGCCTCCCAGGCCGATCATCAACAGTAGTGCAACAAGAAGGCTGGTGCGCGAACTTATATTCATGCTATCCGTAGTCGACACGTTTCAGGCCTTTACCATCGATTCAGCATACACGATCGGGTTTATAGGGATTGATTTCCCCAGGAACACGATGGCGAAAGCGTTTGTATTCCCATTGATACTGTTCCGGGATTTCTCTGACCACATTCTCTATTGAGCGGTTCAGGGCTGTAGTGGCAATGAGGGGGTCTGTGTCGGCAATGCCTTCTTCACACTCGCGAATAACCAATCGAAATCCACGTCCGTCTTTCAGGCGTTCGGAATAGGTCATCAAAGGCTTGGCGCCGGACTTTTGCAGCAGCTTGGAAACCAGTGTCATGGTACGTACGTCCATGCCAAAAAAGGGCGCGTAGGCGTTTCCTTTTCCTCGTGGGCTCTGGTCTGGAAGAATGCCGGTTACCTCGCCTTCACGGAGAAGGGCAATAAGCCGTGCCAGGCCACGACGGTCGCCACGCACCAGTTCAGAGCCGAGCCGGCCGCGAACCCGGATCATATAGTCCTCAAATTCCTTGATATGTGGCGGACTGTACAGCGCCGCCATACGGTAGCGTGACGAAAAGTAAAGTCCTGTGAGTTCCCAGTTGCCCAGATGTGGGGCCAGCAGCAGTAAGCCACGGCCGTCCTTCTTCGCATTTTCCAGTAGTTCCTCGCCTTCGATTTCCCGAATCAGGCCAAGGCAGCGTTCGACCGGCCATTCCCACATCAGTGGAATTTCCATCATGGTCTGTCCGGTATGACGTAGACTGGAGCGAGCCATGTTCTGATGCTGATCGTTCGTAAGATCTGGAAAGGCAATGCCGAGATTGATCTCGGTGACACGCCGAGAATTCGTTCTGAACGTCCATGCGATAGTGCCCAGAAAGCGGCCGGCCAACTGGGCCGCACGTAGTGGCAGCTTGCCGGCAAGCCCAAGGATAGTGATCAAAAACGATGCTTTGGACATAGCCATAAATCGGAGGACAATCAACTGAAAAAAGAATGAACGGAAGCTACCACCATCCGGCTTGTGCGGCAAGGCTCGTTGGCCTTTGAGACTCGTCATTTGCCCTAAAGCTTTTGAGAGTCCTCCCAACTCTCGCTGCGATTACCGGTTTCCCAGCCAATTCTCAGGTAAAAGCGCCGGATACGACGGCCAATGTATCGTTCTCGCCAAGCGGACAGAGTGGCCAATTTGTCGGGGATGGCGGGGGCGCCGAGCCCGTCAACCAGGAACAGCTCCGGTTGTCCGCCCTTGTCGGCGATCACCAGGTTGTGGGGCAGCAGGTTCCGGGTGAGGATTCCGGTTTCGAGTAACCAGTTGCAGAAGCGGTCTGCGGCGTCCCGAATCGGTTGATCAAACCCTCGGTGTTTCAGGTAGTGTTCGAGCGTTTCGCCCGGTAGGCCGTGGTCATCGAAGAGGAGTTCACTCATGTTTGCCGGCCCGAGCGAGGTTTCCACCGCGCCATGAAATTGCGGCAGGTGTGCCCAGACCAGTTCGTCGTGGCCATCGTTGATCAGTGCCCGGATGGCTTGCTGTTGATGCGCCCGGAGTTCCTGGCGGTTGTCATCAATTCTCGCTTTGCCGAGCATTTTCTTTGGCCAGGCCTGGCGCTGGTACCGCACTTCGATGTTTTCAGGCCGCAGTACTTTGAGACACAATGCCGGATCATCCGGATGCCGGTAGCAGTGTCGGTTGTAGCCAGAGGCGAATGGCTCAATGCCTGACAGGTCAATCATGGATCGTATCCGAATCTCGTTTTATCGCCTTGTGCAACGGAAGCCTCGGGAAGCCACGTGTATGAACGGTTGTATTGCCTACGGTGATTGTAATACCGAGGGCCTGAAAGACTATCATGAACCGGTCTGGCCGCAGATCGTTGCGAAGCAATTGGGTCTTTCGCTCACCAATTGTGGTCATACCATGAGCACAACCCGTGAGCTGCTTCAGTATGCTGAGGCCTTCCCGCCCAGGAACTATCAATTGGCGTTTATTCAGTACGGGCTCGTTGATTCCTGGCTCACCTTTCGTGGTGCGCCCTATGTGCTTTATTACCCGGACAGCCCCCGCAGGAAGCTTGCCCGAAAGCTCGTCAAAAAGCTGAAGAAATGGGCCCGGCGTCTCCACCTGCAGGATCGTTGGGGCGCGGTGGAGCAGGTGCCGCTGGATGAGTATCTGGGCAATATTGAGCGTGTGTTGCGCTCGGCCCCCGACACCCTGTTCGCGTTGGTGTCCACGCCGCCGAACCTCGACGAGCCCCGGAACCCGCGCATTGAGCGCTACAATGAGGGCCTGCGAGAGTTAGCCATACGAGAGCCAAATGCATTTTTTGCCGATGCCTACCACCCATTATGGCAGCGGAAAGCCGAGTCCTTGATGGCAGACGGAACCCACCTTACCGAAACAGGGCATCGACTCCTGGCGGATACGGTGATCAGCGCGCTGTCGACATACTGGCCAACAGGTCCCGATAAAAAGCCTCAGTCTTCGATACCATCGCCTCAAGGCTGAGTTGCTCCCGGGCCCACAGGAAACTGCCGTTTTGGGAATCTCTCATAACCATCGGGCTGCGGAGATTGGTGCGAACCAGTGTGGCGATATCCTCAACGCGGTCAGACGCGGCAATACTCTGTTCTGGCAGAAATTCCCCCACTCCGCTGACTGGCGTTGACAGTACCGGGCAACCCGCCATCAGCGCTTCCACCATGATATAAGGAAAACCTTCGCGGCTGGAGCTGATGATGCAGGCGGTGGCGGCTTGGAGCCAGGGCTTCATATGGAGCTCATGGCCTGGAAGCAGTACGTGGTCTGAGACGTCCAGCTCCTGAATCAGGGTACCTAGTTGAGCACGCTGGCTACCATCACCCAGGATAACCAGACTGCCACCGCAGTCGGCCCTGGCCCAGGCGCGAATCAGCCGGTCGAACTGTTTGACTGGTTCCAGACGGCCTGCGGCTAACAGGAGAGGGCGATCTGCAGGAATTTCGAAGGTCGGGGCCTCCGTCTTTTCTTCGCCGGAGGTGTCCACAGGCGGTAAGCCATTGTGGATCAGCCGAGCATTGGCGTGGGCAATGGTGTCGGTAATATCACGGCTGACACCAATCACGCCATCCAGCCGCTCAAACCCCTTATGGGAGCGCTTGGTGCCATGAAGCGTGCCCACTGTTGCACTGTTCAGATGACGGGCTGAACTGATCAGGTTTGCGGCCTTGTTACCCTGGGCATGAACGATGTCCGGGTGGATGGAGCGAAGCAGTCGCCGCAGGCGGTAGTGCAGCCATGGGTTGCGTCGGCCGAGCTGAACGGGCAGTGGATGGAAACAAACCGGCGAGGCGAAGCGTTCGCTGTATTGGCTGTGTGCCAGAACGTGAACGGTGTGGCCTCTGGTCGAGAGGGCGTTCGCGAGGTCGGCTGTGTGCGTTTCCATACCGCCCCAGCCCGTGCCGGGCGTGGCGATAATCAGCGCGATTGTCAGCGGGCCTTGCGCATTCATTGGTGCGCAGATCTCCGCGCAAGAAGGTTCTCATAGACCTTCAGCGTGGTTTCGGTCTGTGCTTCCAGCCGGAAACTCCACGGTATCTCTATCTCAGGTCGGGGGCTGTCAAGGAGAGCGAGCGCGGCCTGGGTAAACGCTTCTATATTGTCTGGCGGTACCAGTCCGTCGGGGAAACAAGCGCGCAGTGTTTCGGCTGCGCCACCTCGGTCGAAGGCGGCCACCGGTGTGCCGGAGGCCAGGGCTTCGGTAACGATGCGGCCGAAAGGTTCTGGTTTCGTGGACATGTGACAGACCACGTCCGCCAGAAGGTAGAGGGTGGTCATGTCATTGCGCTGGCCGAGGAAGCTCACCTTGTCGGTCAGGTTCAGGCGGGCACGTTCCTTTTCCAGCTCTTCCAGAAACTGCTCCTTGCCGGGTTCGGCGCCGCCGACAATGATGCCGTGGCAGTCCGGCCGTTTTTGCACCAGTTGCGCCATCATGGCCAGGAAGTCCAGTTGGCCTTTCCAGCGGGAAATGCGCCCGGGCATCATGATGATCTTTTTCTGGGCCAATTGTGGGTACTGTCGGAACCAGCGGTCCAGCCATTGTGGGCTGAGCTCCCGTTGTCGAAAAGCACTCACGTCCACGCCCCGTTGGATGACGGTCAGTTTTTCTTCCGGCACCGGGTATTTGTTCAGCACATAATCCCGAACACAACCGGACACGGCGATGATGTGATCAGCCCGGGTCATGATGGCGCTGTAGGGGGTCACGGAATACATGCCGTGAAAGGTTGAGACAACGGCCGGGCGCTGGTTGGCTGGAATGGTCTTCAGAGCCAGGAAGATGATCCAGGCGGGCATACGGGAGCGCACGTGCACGATGTCCGGTTTCAGCTCCAGCAGCAGCTTGCGCATGGGGAGGATTTGCCCGAACGACGCCGGGTTCTTCCGGTGTATTGGCATGAAAATGTGTTCCGAGCCTTGCCCACGAAGCTGCTCCGCCATGGGCCCGCCTTTCGAAACCACATAGGACTCGTGCCCACGTTTCACCAGGTCGGCGGCGAACTCCACGGTGCCTCGTTCCACCCCGCCACTGTATAGCGCGGGTAACGCCTGCAGAATCCTCAACGTTTGCCTCCCCTTAAAAAGTGTTCAATCAGCCACCTTGCGGCCCTATCAGCCTCCCAAAGCTCCTGCGATCCGCGCAATTTTCCAGCCATAACCGAGGCATGGTCACTCCAGTGCGCGACGTACCCTTTCTCTACCAGGCTGGCCATGCCCCGGGCGACCCGGCTGTTATTCTTGGGCGCGAGCTCAAACAGACCCGTAGGCACGCCGGAGGTGGCAGCTTCGCAGGCCATGGAGGCGCTGTCTGGTGTGACCCACACCGCGCGGGAGGCGGCGAGTTGATGGGGAAGCCAGCTGGCGTGCGTTCGCCTGGGATCCACGACCGTGACCTTCGGGCCTGCCAGGTCGTTCAGTCGCATCAACAGGTTTTCGGGCGTACGGCGAGAGCCGCTGATCGTCCAGCGCCATTCCGGGTAGCGACCCATTAGCTGGGATAACTGTCCGAGAATAACGTCGTCATCCCAGTCGAAATGGGGGGAGGGGCCGCCTACGAGAACAAGGCCTTCGGGTTTGTCGGTAATTCTGGCCAGGGGCGTGATTGCATTTATGACACCTTCGGTGGCAAGGACATGTCTGGCTGGGGGGACCTTATCGTGTTCTGGAATGATGGCCGCATCGACCCAGTTGAGAGGGAAGCCCGGTTTCATTAAAACCACGGTTTTTACCTTTCGGAGCCGCCGCAGGGATAGCAACAGGCGGTGGGTACCGCTGCCGGCTGCGATAATCAGGTTTGGTCTTCCCAGGGCTTTATCCATGGCCGGCGCAACGCCAAGCAGCGCCCGCCACAAGGGCGGGGGCGCTTCGGTCGCATCGATTTCACTCACGCTGGCGCCAGCCAGCACCCGAAGGCGGTTGCCCAACCCTTTCAGCTGGTTGTGATGGCCAGGCTTATTATCGGTCAGTAGCCAGACAACCGGGGCGGGGGAGCCGGTGTGGGAGCGCATTCAGTTTGCGTCCTTGCTGTACAGGTTCGGATCTTCCCTGGAAGGACGGGTCTTGAAGCGGCGATGCATCCAGAGGTACTGGTCCGGGTGTTTTCGGATTTCGTTTTCGATGGTCTTGTTCACCAATGTGGCGTCCGCCATGTCATCTCCGGAAGGAAAGTTCTCCAGTGGAGGATGGAAGTAGATATCGTACCCTGGAGCGTGTTCCCGTCGGAAATGGCTGAACGGCACCACGGCACAGCCGCTACGGTCGGCTATGCGCGAGGTGGCGGTGATGGACCCCGCAGGTACTCCGAAAAATGGGGCAAAAACGATGCCTTTGCGGCCGTAGTCCTGATCCGTGGCGTACCAGACGATACGGTTGTTTTTGAGCTGTTTGAGCAGGCCGCGCAGGTTCCGGCTGTCCAGTGCCACCCCATAACGACGCTCCCTGGCGCGGGTCATCACCGCGTTCATCAATGGGTTGTTATGGTCGCGCTGCATCACGTCGGCCTCGATGTATTCGGTGACCAGGGCGCCCCCCAAGTCAAGAGTGCTGTAGTGACCGCCCAGCAACAGGATGCCCTTGCCTCTGGCAAGGGCAGCGTCGACATGTTCAAGGCCGTGGACTTCTGTAATGGGCATGAAGCTGGTGGGACTGCGGAACCAGGCCAGCCCAATCTCCATGACACCGATGCCGTTGGCGCGGAAAGACGCCTTCACCAGTGCCTGCTTTTCCGTTTCGGATAACTCTGGAAAGCACAGGCGAATATTCACATCGGTGATTTGCTTGCGACGGCCGGCAAAGCGATAGGCTATGTCACCAACCCGTTTGCCCAGCCACCATTGTAACTTCAGTGGCAATTGGGCACCCAGCCACATGGCGGCGACCCCGATCCAGGTTGGCCACCAGCGCGGATGAAGGTAGCTGGTATAGCGGGTGTCGCGAGTTCTCTGTTTAGCGGTCTTCACTCGTGTCAGTCCCTGATGATTTTTAACGGCAAGAACCGGAGTTTAGCAGGGCCATTATCTCCGGCTAAAGCCGCAATATCCGCAAGTTGCGGAAAATCATGAATTCCAGGTCGCAGACGCCGGCCACCGCTTTATGTAGAATGACCGCCGCATCGACCCGGCCGGAGTTACCATGCTTCATTTTTTCTACTCCCTTTTTTTCCGCATCGCGCTGCCGTTTGTGTTGCTGCGGTTGTGGTGGATCGGGCGTACCAATCCTGAAGCGTTCGTGCGCTGGCAGGAGCGCCTGGGGTACGTGGAGGCCTTCGATGAGCCGGTCATATGGGTTCATGCCGTATCGGTGGGTGAAACCATTGCCGCAGCCCCCCTGGTGAAAGCCTTGCTGAGGCGTAATCCTGATATCCCCATATTGATGACCGCGATGACACCGACCGGCTCGGCCCGAGCCAGGGCTTTGTTCGGTGACCGGGTCCACTATGCTTTCTCACCTTATGACACACCCGGTGCGGTGCACCGTTTTGTTGGCCGCGTAAGGCCCCGGGCGCTTGTGATTATGGAAACTGAGCTTTGGCCCAATATGATTGCTCTTAGCCGCCAACGCGAGGTGCCCATTTTTCTCATTAATGCGCGCCTTTCCAGCCGTTCCGCGCGGGGATATGAGCGGGTGGCGTCACTGGTTCGCCCGCTGCTCCGCAGTATTAGCTGGATAGCCGCGCAAGCAGAGGAAGACGCTGGCCGGTTCCTGCGTATTGGGGCCACGCCGGAGTCGGTGTCGGTGACCGGCAGTATCAAGTTTGATGTTGAGGTCTCGGACGAAGTGCGCGCCGAATCTTCGGGGCTGAGGGCGGCGCTGGGCGCTGACCGTCCGGTTTGGATCGCAGCCAGTACCCACGACGGTGAGGATCGCCAGATATTGGAAGCTCACCAACAAATCCTCGAGCATTTCCCGAACGCATTGCTGATGATTGTGCCGCGGCATCCAGAGCGTTTTGATGATGTGGCCAGGCTCATTGACGCCATGGGGCTCTCTCTTGTCCGTCGGTCCCAGTCAGGAAGTGACGGGGGCGGAAAGGTGGGGAGCGAGGTGTATCTTGGTGACACTATGGGTGAATTGTTAATGCTGTACGGCGCCTCCGATGTGGCCTTTGTGGGCGGTTCGCTGATTGAGCGCGGCGGCCACAACCCGCTGGAGCCAGCCGCTTGGGGAATACCTGTTGTTTCCGGGCCGCACATATTCAATTTCGAAACCATTTACGACCGCCTTGATTCAGGGCAGGGGCTGTTTATTACGGATTCGGCGGAGTCTCTTGCCCAGTGCGTCGTTCATCTCTTTTCGGATAAATCTTCTGCTCAAAAGGCGGGGCACAACGCGCTGGCGGTTGTGAATGCCAACCGTGGTGCGCTCGAAAAAGTGGTCGATGGGATTGTTAAGCGGGTCTAAGGTGTGATGCCGGCGTTTTGTTATTGGCCGGGGCATGGTGCCCCGGCCTGGTTTGCATCAGTTTACTGAGAGGGGTTGTCGATGGTTTCCTGTTCGTTAGCCATGGCTTCAATCCCCGGCGCTGATGCGCTCAGCCAATTGTTCAGGTCAACCAGATCCTGAGGGCTTAGGGTGCCAGCTGCCTGTTTCAGGTTCAGGGTGTTAATCACGTAGTCGTAACGGGCATTGGCGAAGTCACGCAGTGCCACGTAATAGTTCCGTTCCGCATCCAGCACTTCCACGATGTTCCGTGTACCCACTTCGTAACCGGCACGGGTGGCATCCAATGCACTGCGGCGGGAAATGATGGTCTGTTCAAGTGCATTGGCGGCCTCAATGTTGTTGTCAATGGTCAGGAACAGGCTGCGCGTGTTTACACGTACATCGCGGCGCGCTGTATTCAGGTCATGTTCGGCAGCCGTCACCAGCGAGCGCTGTTGACGCACGCTAGCCTTCGTTCCTCCTCCTGTATATAGAGGAATATTGAGGGACAGGCCAATGACGCCCTCAGTGCCTTCTTGCGTTGTTGATAAGGCGTTGTCGAGACGAGTTTCACGATAGGAGGCGGTAAGCTCAAGCGTTGGCAAATGGCCTGACTTGGCCGCTTTCAGGTCGGACTGACTTGCGTTAAGCTGGAAAAGGGTCGTTTGAAGAGACCAGTTGTTTTTGAGGGCTCTTGACTCCCAGGATGCTGGGTTTGCCGGTTCAGGGCGCCTAAGAGGGAAGTTCTGCCGAAGGTTTTCCAGAGCGGTAGGGTAATCGCCGGTTAGTCGCGCCAGTTGTTCTTTTGCAATGTTCAGTTGATTTTCAGCAGCGATGCGTTGGCTTCTGGCATCGTCATAGCTGGCCCGCGCTTCGTATACTTCGGTTATGGCGATAAGGCCCACTTCAAAGCGTTCCTGGGCCTGATCATATTGGCGCTGAATGGCAGCTTCAGTTGCTCTCGCGGTGGTAACTGTATCCTGAGCCCGCAAAACATTGAAATAGGCGGTTGCTGCATCGAGAATCAGTTGTTGTTGGGACAGGTTGTATTGGGCTTCAGCAGCCTTTGTTTGGAATTGGCTGGCTTCGTATGTAAACCAGTCGCTGGCCTGGAATATAGGTTGGCTCAACTCAACGCCGTAACGATAAGCCTTGTAGCTGTCACCCGAAAAAAACTGTCGCGCCAACTCATCGTTCCCTGAGCCGCTGAATGCGTTATGGGGCTCAAAATCTGTGTGGTTTACTGACCCTGTTGCCGTGATTTGCGGCAGCAGGGAGCTTTTACTGACGTCAACGGCAGCTTGCTGCGCCTGGAACTGAGCCTGAGCCGATGCAATGCCGGAATCATAGGAGAGTGCTTTCTCGTACGTCTCAACCAGATCCATGGATAGTGCAGGCTGGGCTGCGAGCAGTCCAATCAGCCCGGAAAGCAGTCGTTTCTTCATGATGTCTCCTGTTAGTGAATCACCCGGCGTGTTGGAATACCTGGCCACATATGTTCAGATAACCATTGAGCGTTTCAGGCTCGCCATTATGGACAATAATCGGCCTGAGCTCTACACTTGCAGTCGGCACTGATTGTAAGTGTCAATTACATTGATTTCGCGTCTTGACGGGGTGCTGGCGTCAGAACATCTGACCGCCGGCTGAGATTGCCATGCAGAACCCGCAACCTGATCCGGATAATACCGGCGTAGGGATTTGAGACAATATGCTGCAACGACACAGAACCGTTCTGTGATCACTGCCCGTCATGCGCGACCCGTATACCTAATCAACCCGGGGACGCACTATGACAACAATACCTTCCTATCTTAGCGATTCAGCAAAAGTCGATTCTGCAGCCATCAAGCCGCTGCCCCAGTCCCGAAAAATCTACGTACAGGGTAGCCGACCTGATATTCGGGTGCCCATGAGGGAAATTACTGTGGGCGACACGCCGACCGACATGGGTGGCGAGAAAAATGCGCCCGTCGCCGTTTATGACACCTCCGGTCCGTACAGCGACCCTGAAGCCACTATTGATCTGCGTAAGGGACTCAAGCCCATCCGTTCCGCCTGGATTGAGGAGCGCGGAGATGTAGAGCAGCTATCCGATTACACCTCTGAATTCACGCGTCGCCGGATGAAAGACCCTCTGCTGGACCCACTCCGTTTTATGGATGAGCGCAAGCCGCTGAGGGCCAAGCCCGGCAAGAACGTCAGCCAGATGCATTATGCCCGCCAGGGGATCATCACTCCTGAGATGGAATTTGTGGCCATCCGCGAGAACATGAAGCTGCAGGAAGCGCGAGAGCAGGGTCTACTGAAGGATCAGCACCCGGGCCAGTCCTTCGGCGCGTCCCTGCCGCAAGAAATTACGCCGGAATTTGTCAGGGACGAAGTTGCCCGCGGCCGGGCGATTATTCCCAACAATATCAATCACCCGGAAACCGAACCGATGATCATCGGTCGCAACTTCCTGGTAAAAATCAACGGCAACATCGGCAACTCGGCGGTCAGTTCTTCCATCGAGGAAGAGGTCGAGAAGCTCACCTGGGGCACTCGCTGGGGTTCCGACACCATCATGGATCTGTCTACCGGCAAGAATATCCATGAAACCCGTGAATGGATTATCCGCAACTCGCCGGTTCCCATCGGCACCGTGCCCATCTATCAGGCATTGGAAAAAGTCGGCGGCGCTGCCGAAGACCTGACCTGGGAGATTTTCCGTGACACGCTGATTGAACAAGCAGAGCAGGGCGTCGACTACTTCACCATCCACGCTGGCGTGCGCCTGCATCACGTGCCAATGACGGCCAAGCGTACCACTGGCATTGTGTCCCGTGGCGGTTCCATCATGGCCAAGTGGTGTTTGGCCCATCATCAGGAAAGCTTCCTGTACGAGCACTTCGAAGACATCTGCGAAATTATGAAAGCCTATGACGTGGCTTTCAGTCTCGGTGACGGCCTGCGTCCCGGCTCCATTGCCGATGCCAACGACGAAGCCCAGTTCGGCGAGCTCGAAACCCTGGGTGAGCTCACCAAGATTGCCTGGAAGCACGATGTTCAGGTAATGATCGAAGGGCCGGGCCATGTGCCCATGCAGCTGATCAAGGAAAACATGGACAAGCAGCTGGAATGCTGTGATGAGGCACCGTTTTACACACTCGGGCCACTGACCACGGACATTGCCCCTGGCTACGACCACATTACGTCCGGTATCGGCGCGGCAATGATCGGTTGGTACGGCTGCGCCATGCTTTGCTACGTTACCCCGAAGGAGCATCTGGGCCTGCCCAACAAGGACGATGTAAAGACCGGCATCATCACCTACAAAATCGCAGCTCATGCCGCTGATCTGGCAAAGGGCCACCCCGGTGCCCAGATCCGCGACAACGCGCTGTCCAAAGCCCGCTTCGAGTTCCGCTGGGAAGATCAGTTCAACCTCGGCCTCGACCCGGACACCGCTCGTGCCTTCCACGACGAAACCCTGCCCAAGGACTCCGCGAAGGTGGCTCACTTCTGCTCCATGTGTGGCCCGAAGTTCTGTTCCATGCAGATTTCCCAGGAAGTTCGGGAGTATGCCAAGGAGAATGGCCTAGACGAGGTGTCTGCGGTGGATGCCGGCATGAAGGAGAAATCCCGGGAGTTTGTGGAGGCTGGGTCCAAGCTTTATGACAAGGTTTGACCTTTTGTAAGACTGCTTGGTTCGGAGTGTGAGCCAGGATGGTAGCCCCGTTCAGAAAACGACTCGAGACGTCCCTGTGCGTCTCGGGCTCCGCCATCCCTGGCGGAGCCCAAGCGCCCCATGGATGGGCTTGAGCGTGTTTTGGAAAGAGAGTCCCAATAGCTGCTTCCCCGTGATTTAAGGCTGGGGCCCAAGCTTGCAGTAGCCCTGTAAATCCGGCTATCGTTCAGAATCGTTCTCAAAAACGGATCTGAACTCTTGTAATGACCGAACCGTTCCAGTTTAAAGACCACGACGTAAAAATCGAAAAACGCGAAACCGTGTTCCATGGCTTCTTCCGCATGGACAAGCTCTGGCTGACGCACCCGCGCTTTGACGGCGGGCAAATGCCAACCTTCACCCGCGAGCTCTTCATCCGTGGCGACGCCACCTGCGTATTACCTTACGATCCGGATCGTGACGAGGTTGTTCTTCTTGAACAGTTCCGCCTCGGCGCTTTAGGTCGGAAGCAGTCCCCCTGGTTACTGGAACTCGTGGCCGGCATGAACGAGGAGGGTGAGTCGCCCGAAGACGTTGCCCAGCGAGAAGGCCAGGAAGAAGCCGGCCTGACGTTTAAACCGCTGGACAAAATCTGCGACTATCTAGTGTCTCCCGGCGGAAGCACGGAGCTGATCCACCTATACTGCGGTCGCATCAGCACCAAATCCGCCGGCGGTTTGTTTGGCATGGAGCATGAACACGAAGATATCCGTGCTCATGTATTCAGCGCCGACGAAGCCATCGCAATGATTTATGATGGACGTATCAATAACGCTGCCGCGATCATCGCGCTGCAGTGGTTGCAGTTGAATCGCCCGCGCTTGCGGGAAGGTTGGAGCTGATATGACAGAGTGGGTAATGAAACCCCGGCGTTATGTACCGGATCTAAGACGTTTCGGCGCGCTGTGTGATGGCAATTACATGCGGCTTCACCGCCTGCGGAGGCTTGAAGCCAAGGGCCGCCCCATTTGTGAATTCGAGCTTCATCGTGAGGACCAGTACCTGGGCCGTGTTCGCATCGAAGTGCTGCAAACCACAAAGTTTACGGAAACCCTGCTGCTTGAACAGGTGCACAACTCCGGGCGCTGGCTGAATAATCCCCAGTTGACGGTTCGGGTCTATCACGATGCCACCATGGCCGAGGTTATCAGTTGTTACCGCGATCGACAGATTGCGCCGGTGAACGACTACCCGAACCGTTTCATGCACCACCCTGACGAAAAAGTTCAGGTCAACAGTTTCCTGGCCGACTGGCTGGATTACTGCCTGCGTTTCGGCCACTTGCCGATGGAACATGCCGCCTGGTCTGCCGGAGAGGGCGTGGACTAAGGTTGTATGTCTGCTCTGCATCCAATGACATAGAGTGCGCGTAGACTGTGCGAGAGTTGTCAAAACCGGCAATTGCCTGGGGAAGCCTGAGCAGAATGTGATGAATATTCTGGATGCAGGCGGAAAAACTCAATAACCTGCCAGTAGGTCTGCTTCACCGGTGTGTGTTGCGCAAACGCAAGAACCACGAGTGCCATGACAGAGAACGACAACCAGCGTGCCCTCCGGGTGCTACAACTGACTGACCCGCACCTGATGGCCGATCCGGCGGGTGGGCTGCTGGGTGTCAATACGAGGGACAGCCTGGATGCCGTGATTGCTCAGGTTTTCCGGGACCATGGCCAGCCGGACCTTATCCTCGCCACGGGTGATATTGCCCAGGATGCAAGCGAAGAAGCCTACCGCCTGTTTGGCGACAAGTTGGAGGTCTTTCAGTGTGATACGGCCTGGATGGCCGGCAATCATGACGATTCGCCACTGCTATCCCGTATCGCCGCCGAGCGAGGAGCCAATCAGCGCCATATTATCCAGGGTGGGTGGCAGTTTGTGCTGCTGGACACCTCGGTTCCCGGGAAGGTGTTCGGTGAGCTTTCGGAGCCTGAGCTGGCGTTCCTGGAGAAGACCCTGAGTGAGAATCCCGACCTGCCAGCACTGGTCGCTCTTCACCACCATCCGGTTGAAATCGATACCCGCTGGATGTCACCGATCGGGCTTCGCAATCGTGACGCGTTCTGGCAGGTGATCGATCGTTTCCCGCAGGTAAAAATCGTCCTCTGGGGCCATATCCATCAGGAACTGGATCAAACCCGCAAGAGTGCGCGCCTGCTGGCGACGCCGTCGACCTGCATACAGTTTACAGCCGGCTCCGTGGAGTTTTCGGTGGAGGATAAGGCGCCGGGCTATCGGTGGTTCGAATTGTTGCCGTCGGGTGAGTTTTCCACTGAAGTCAGCCGGGCGACGGATTTTGTGTTCGAGCTGGATAGCAACAGCACCGGATATTAGCGGGTTGCTGATCGGTAGGCGGCCTGTTAATGGCCACCTTATTGCGTATATAATTCAGGCTTCGCTCAGGACGAGCAAGAGACATTCACTTCTTCAGGGATCGAAGACATGCCCCAGGCAACCGGACTGCAGTTCACGGCCACCCTTGGCCAACTCCCCAAAGACCTGTTCGTGGTCGCCCGTTTCGAGCTGAC
>NZ_LSMM01000060.1:0-119570 GCF_001566815.1 Marinobacter sp. Hex_13 | reverse complement strand
CCGCTATCTGGCAGAACTCTATGGTTGCTCCGGTCCGTGTGTGTTGCCGGTACCCATGATGAATATCATCAACGGCGGTGCCCATGCAGACAATACCGTTGATCTTCAGGAATTCATGATCCAGCCGGTCGGAGCGCCCAGCTATAGCGAGGCATTGCGAATGGGTGTCGAAACCTTCCATGCACTGAAGTCATTGCTGACCGAGAAAGGCCTTTCCACCGCCATTGGTGACGAAGGCGGTTTCGCGCCGGATCTGCGCTCCAGCGAAGAGGCGTTGGATCTTATCCTGGAAGCGGTCGTCAGGGCGGGTTATCGGCCGGGCACGGATATCGTGCTGGCTCTGGACTGTGCCGCGTCCGAGTTCTATCGCGATGGCCGCTACGAGTTGTCCGGAGCCGGAGCAAGCTTTGACTCCGCTGGCTTTGCCGATTATCTGCTGTCGCTGGCGATGCAGTACCCCATCGCGTCCATCGAGGACGGTATGGATGAGGACGACTGGGATGGCTGGAAGCTGCTGACCGAAAAGCTGGGGGAGCGGGTGCAACTGGTAGGGGATGACCTGTTCGTGACCAATGCGTCACTGATCGCGGATGGCGTGCGGAAGGACATCGCCAATTCGGTTTTGATCAAGTTCAACCAGATAGGCACCCTCACGGAAACCTTTGAAGCCATTGGAACGGCACAGGATGCTGGCTACACCGCGGTTATATCCCATCGCAGTGGTGAAACCGAGGATACGTTTATTGCCGATCTGGCAGTGGCAACCAGAGCAGGTCAGATCAAGACTGGTTCCCTCTGCCGCTCTGACCGTGTCGCCAAGTATAACCGGTTGCTTCGTATCGAGCAGGACCTTGGCGCCCACGCTTTCTATCCCGGTGTTGGAGCCATTCGCTGTGCCCTGGATACCTGACACGTCGATACGAGGAATCACAGGAGACAAACCATGAGAAAACCCATTCTGATTGCGAACTGGAAAATGAACGGCAGCCTGCACTCCAACCAGGCGTTGCTTGTGCGGATGCTGGCAAAGCTCCGCCCCTTTCGCAAAACCATTGATATGGCCATTTGCCCGCCGTTTCCCTATCTGTTCCAGGTGCGGGACCTGCTCGGGTACACCGGCATTGCACTCGGGGCGCAGAATGCCAGCCGTGCGACGTCCGGTGCACACACCGGGGAAGTAAGCGCCACCATGTTGCATGAAATGGGGTGCCGTTACGTATTGGTCGGGCATTCGGAGCGACGCGCGCTTTACCACGAGTCCGACGATGATGTTGCTGCCCGGTTTCAGCAGGTGCTCTCCGCGGGGCTGATACCGGTGATGTGTGTTGGCGAAACGTTGGAAGAGCGGGAGCAGGGGTGGACGATGAAGGTCGTTCAGCGACAGCTGCAGATGGTGATTGACCAATGCGGCATGTCCGGCCTGGCTGGCAGCATCGTTGCCTATGAACCGGTCTGGGCTATTGGCACCGGCAGGACCGCTACCCCGGAGCAGGTGGCGGACACCCACCGGGCTATCCGCCAGTTTCTGGAAAACTGTGAGACAGGCGCAGGGCAGTCCGTGCGCATTGTTTATGGTGGCAGTGTGAAAGCGGCCAACGCGGCAGCTCTGTTCTCGTCACCCGAAGTGGATGGCGGCCTGATCGGCGGGGCGTCCCTGCAGGCTGACGAGTTTTCAAACATTGGCGCGGCGCTGGCAAACACGGTTAACCCTGTGACATCGACGCTCACCTAGAGGTTGAGCGGCTGTCCGGCTTCCTTGCGTCTGGCTTCCCATTCCTGCCGGGTCTGGGCGGCCTCATCGCCGGGCATTGAGTCGATGATCTCGAAGTAGTCAGCCGAGTACTCGTCTTCCATGATCTGATTGCGGGGCTTAACCCTCACAACGTAGACCGTCTGGATGTTCTGGTGGTCGAAGTCGCGCCAGTACTGCTCGTCCTTCAGGAAAGTGTACCGGTGGCCTTCCAGGGCTCGAATAAGCTGGCGTGTGTCCGTGGTACCGGTCCTTTCCACGGCATCCTTGTACTGGTAGACGATGCTGTAGGCAGAGGCCGCCGCGGTGGAGGGGCGCATCTCGTAGCGGCTTGAGAAGGCCTCTACGAATTCCTTACCGCGGGCGTAGTTGTACTGGTAGGGAACGCTCCACACCCAGGGCGATCCGCCAACGACACCTTCCATAATGGTCGGGCCTACCTGGCGGGCCATGCCGAGCGTGAGGTTGGGTACCACCACCTGCATTTTCTTCGTCAAACCCATTTCGTAGGCGACGTTCAGCGCACGCACCATGTCGTCGCCAAACAACACCATCATCAGGACCTTCGCGCCACTTTGTTCCGCCTGTTCCAGAGCCTGGCGAAAATCCGTAATTAACGCGCGAGGGAAGGGTGTCTTAACGCCCTTGTGAGCGTCGGTGTTTTCGGTATTGGTGAATTTCCGGACCGATTTCTCTACCGACCAGCCCCAGGTGTAGTCTGCCGTGATGTAAAAGTATTCGTCGCCGGCATGCTGGGTATTGAGATATTGGCTCAGTACCTTCGCCGTCATCCAGGCATTATAGGGTTCGCGAAACATGTGACTGTGGCCGGCGGCGCCGGTGGTGGCGTTGGAGTAGGTCAGGGTTCCGAAGTAGATGCGGTTTCGGTCCCTTGCAGCTCTGCCGGAGGCAATGGCTACTGCGCTGGAAACGCCACCGAATACCATTTGCACCCCTTCGCGGTCGATCAGCTCAGCGGTGTTTTTGGCGCCCTTGTCCGGTTCGCCGGAGGTGTTGCGTATCACCAGTTCCACTTCGCGGCCCATGATGCCGCCGGCCTTGTTGATTTCATCGACGGCCAGGAAGGCGCCCAGGCGTTGTTGCAGGCCCTGGTCCTTGTAGCGGCCGGTCTGCGGGTAGTTGAGCCCGATTTTCAGGGTTTCCGCTGCAACGGGAGCCGTCGCCAGCAGGGTCAGTAACAAAGAGAGAAGCAGCTTCTTGCAGAGCATTGGCACAGGCCTCCTTGGTCGCGCCGGGCCGGTAACGCGGGCCCTGATATTGTTGTTGTGGATCAGGACCAGTGTCGCGGCTCTCTGCAAAAGCAACAATCGGACGAAGGTGGAAGTTGTGTAACGAATTGTCAGGCGTTGACGGACGTCACAACGCACTTCCGGGTCAGGCAACTGCGGTATTGCGAACCGATTCCAGAAGCCGGTACCAGAGGCCCCGTGGCATAGGGCTTCGAGCGCCATTGAGCGCTGAGTGAATACGCTCGGGATTCATGGAGCCCAGCACGGGTATGGGCGTTCCGGGAATCTGTCGTAACCAGGCGATAGCCAGGCCGGTGTCATCCAGACCGGTTTCTTCCCGAGCCTCTTCCATCAGCTCTGCCGGGATTCGGTCCGCCAGGCCACCACCACCCAGCGGAGACCACGCCAACCAGCGCAGTCCATCCGCAAGATGAGCTTCAAGGGTGCCATCGAACAACGGATCGGTGTGGAGCAGGGATAACTGGCTTTGATTGCACACCAGCGGTAGCTCGGTGTTCCGGGCCAGCCATCGCCATTGCTCGGGCAGGAAGTTGGAGACGCCGATCTGGCGAATCTTACCCGCGGACACCGCCGCTTCCAGCACTCGCGCGACGTCCTCGGCCTGCATCAACGGATCAGGACGGTGAATCAGAAAGGTGTCAATCTGTTCTACCGCCAGTGAGGCGATGGCCTTGTTGATCGCGTTCTCCACATAATCCGCTTCGGCCCGGTAGTGTTTTACCCGCCACTGCGAGGTGTCCCGGTCGGCCGGAACAATGCCGGTTTTGGTGATCACCTGCAGGTTTTGGGCCAGGGCCGGGTGAGCACGTAATGCATCCCCGAACAGCCGTTCACACTCGCCACCACCGTAGATGTCGGCATGATCGAACACGTTCAGGCCGTCATCCAGCCGCGCGGCAATCCAGTCCGCAAGCCGGGCCGGTTGCGTGAGGCTGGGATGGTCATGGAGCCGCATCATTCCCAGAATCAGGGGTGTTTCCGGTGTGAATCCTGCTGTTTGGGTGTTTTGCACGATTACTCCTTGCCGAAGGCGATCACCACCCGGTCGTCGCCGTGGGTTCTTGAAAAGACGTAGGGTTTGGTACTGAGTTGTTTGTGTTCCCCGGCACCAATTGCCGGGTGACGTGCCCGGAACTGGCCCAGCTTTGTCCAGTGGGACAGGACCGGCTGTGCCGTGCCATTTTCGATGTCGGCCCAGTTCATGTCCGAACGGGTGCCCTGGTGGCCGTCAGAACCCGTGGGCCCGAAAGCGCGGCCGGATTCGTCTCCGTAGAATATCTGACTGGTGCCTGGTGTAAACAGCAAGGCGGCGGCGACCCGCTTCTGCATCGCCGGTTTGTTTTCGGCAATGCGGCTGAACAGCTGGGTGTCGTGGGATGAGATATAGCTCATGACGTTGAAGGGTTTGTCGCCGTGCATCTTGTCGGAATACTCGCTGTAGATGGGCTCCATGGCGGGCAGGCAAGCTGCACCGGCCTGGGCTTCCTCCTGCAGGTCAAAGTTGATGACGGCGTCGAATCCGGCATCAAAGTAGCTGCTTCGGGTCACGGTATGGGGGAATACCTCCGCGACCATCCAGAATTCCTCCGCTGGCAACGGCTGGCCGGGATTATTGGCGCGATAGGTGTCCAGTGCATTCTGAGCTTTGGTTTTCAGTTGTTTCCAGGCTTCCGGCTCCACGTGCTTGGCGGTGTCCACCCGGAAACCATCAACACCGAACTCGCGCACCCAATCGGTCAGCCAGGTGACCAGATAATCCCGGGCGGTGGCGTCTTCAAGCTGTGTGGCGCGGGTGTTTTCCTTGTTCTGCAGGAAAATGGGCAGGTCCACTGCCTGGGTGGATTCCGTCTTGAAATCCGGCAGGAAGGCGAGGGAGCCCCGTACCGGATCAATGGAGGCTTTGGGCGGCGTGTCGTAGTCGCCGATGCCGGCGCGAACCCAGTCCTTGCCCCACCAGTTGGCCCAGCCCGGATGATCGTAGTCGATCAACGCATGGTAGGCGTGGAAGTTCTCCCAGGATTCCGGTCGCCAGTCGCCCCATTGTTCGGGCAGGTGCTTTTCGAAGCCTTCGCGCAGCCCGCCAACGTTGAAGGTCTGCATATCCTGAAGGGTGGCGTAGCCCGGGTGGTTCATAACCACGTCCATAACCACGCGGATGCCGCGGGCATGGGCTTCTTCCACCAGGGTGCGGAATTCCTCGCGGGTGCCGAAGTTGGCGTCAGGGCGGGTGAAGTCCAGAGCGTAATAGCCATGGTACCCATAGTGTTGGAAGTCCCCCTGGTCACCACCGCCAACCCAGCCATGAATCTGCTCGAACGGTGGGGTGACCCAGACAGCATTGACGCCGAGATCCTTCAGGTAGTCCAGCTTCTGTGTCAGGCCAGCAAAGTCCCCGCCGTGGAAGGTGCCGATTTCATCCATGCCGTCGGGCTTGCGACCGTAGTTCAGGTCGTTGTCGGTGCGGCCGTTGGCAAAGCGATCTGTCACGGTAAAGTAGACGGTCGCACCCGCCCAGGTGAAGCTCTGCTCCGGAGCGTCGACGGCTTCCAGCAGTAACAGGCCTTCGGCGTCCGAGGCCGGGGTGAGTGTGACCTGGCCATTTATCACCTGTGCCTTGTTGCCACTGTAGTAGTCTCGCACCCAGTCGCCGTCTTTGAAGGCATTGCCGACGGTAACGGTCATCTCTGCCTGGGTGGCGGTGCACATCCCGCCGGTTGAAACAGCGCGGTTGTCCGAGGGTGGGGCGGCGGTCTCGAACTGGCCACCGGCGCAGCCGGCAAGCGAGAGGCACGTCACAAGGCTGGCGGTAAACCTGATTTTTTTCGGGGTCTGGCTCATGCAATGGGCTCCGGTTCCATTTATTGTTGTGGTTATCCAATCAAACCAGACCTGAACGGTGGGTGGTAGACGGAATTCACTACGCCTCACTACTCCCCCGTTCTACGCCTCAGGGAATGAAATCAGGGCTGATGCCAGCAACAGCAAATTGCAACACAGTTCGGTTACTCGCAATAAAAAGATTTGCGTTCAGCCCGCCCGGCCAACCTCGTGTCAGGGCGGACAACAAGAATAAGGCAGGAACAAGCAGAGGAAACACCTGATGAATCGTCGAACTTTTATCCGTAGTTCACTCGCAGCTTCCATTGTTGCAGCAACCTTTGGCATGTCCGCACCGGCTCACGCCGAGATCGAGGAAGGCAAGCTCCTGGTCTGGATCAATGGCGACAAAGGCTATGATGGCCTGCAGGAAGTGGGTGACTGGTTTACCGAGGAAACCGGCATCCCCGTTGAAGTGGCTCATCCAGACAGCGCCACTGACAAGTTCCAGCAATCCGCCGCCACGGGCAATGGCCCGGACATCTTTATCTGGGCCCATGACCGTTTCGGCGAATGGGCGCAAAGCGGCATCATTTCCGAGGTCAAGCCGTCACAGCGTGTTATCGACGAGAACTTCGATTTCACCTGGGATGCTGTGACCGTCGATGGCAAGATGTACGGTTACCCCATGGCCGTCGAGTCCATTGGTCTGATCTACAACAAGGATCTGGTGCCCGAGCCGCCAACCGCCTTCGAGGACATTCCCGCCATTCACAAACAACTGGCGGAAGATGGCAAGCGCGCCATCCTCTGGGACTACAACAACACCTATTTCACCTGGCCAATGATTGCCGCGGCCGGCGGCTATATTTTCGCCCAGAACGAAGACGGCAGCTACGACGTCAAGGACACTGGCGTGAACAACGAAGGTGCCATGAAGGGCGCCAACATGCTCACAACCCTGATTGAAGAAGGCGTGATGCCTCGCGGTGCGGATTACAGCGCCATGGAGTCCAGCTTCAACAAGGGCGAAACCGCAATGATGATCAACGGCCCATGGGCCTGGGGTAACCTGGAGAAGAGCGACATTGACTTTGGCGTTGCCAAGTTGCCCACCGTCGATGGCCAGCCCAGCAAACCCATGGTTGGCGTGATGGCGGCGACTCTCAACACGGCCAGCCCCAATAAGGACCTGGCGGTAGAGTTCCTTGAGAACTATGCGCTGTCCGTCAAAGGCCTGAAAATGGTGAACAACGATGTTCCCCTGGGAGCCGTGGCCAACAAGGAATTTATGGACGAACTGTCGTCCAACCCGAATATTGCGGCGACGTTTGAAAACGCCCAGTTGGGTGAACCCATGCCGAGTGTGCCTGCCATGGGCGCTTTCTGGTCCTCCATGGGGCCGGCTCTGCAGAACATCACATCTGGAAGACAGCCCGTTGAGGACGCCCTGAACTCAGCAGCACAGCGCATTACCCGGTAATGCCCCTGATGGGAGTGCCGTCGGCCGCCGTGCCGATGGTTCTCCCAGCCGTGCTGACCTGTTGTTGTAAACCTGCCCTCGCCAGACGTTGGCGACGGCTTTAAACGGGCTGACTACAATGATAACGGAAACCCTGTCCTCCCCCGGAACCGAAAGCAGACTTCCAATGACCCGAATAATTCTAAAGTGGGGTGCCCTGGCCGCATTGGTAGGCATGGCGCTCTACCTGATACTGGCATTGTATGCCCAGCAGGAGTTCGTGTTCGCGATGCTGTTCCTGGTGCTGACGGCATCGGCGGTGTTTGTGTTCGTGAACAAGAAACTCTACGCCCATCGCTACATTTTCCCCGCAGTAGCCGGTATGGGGGTGTTTGTTATTTTCCCGCTGATGTACACGGTTGGTATTGGCTTTACCAACTACAGTGCCAGCAACCTGCTGAGTTTTGAGCAGGTGAAGGACAACCTGATGGACCGGACCTACCAGTCCGATTCCGTCCGCTATAACTATGAGCTTTTCAACACCGATGCCGGTTATGTGATCTACCTTGAGGGTAAGCACCAGAACCTGGTTTCGGCTCCGCTGGCGCTGGACGGTTCCGACACCAGCGCGCCGGTCTTACCCGCTTCGGATAAGCCGGCTGGCGAGCCGCTGGCCATTCGCGACATTATCCAGTTGCGATCGGAACTGTCGGAGCTGGACCTGCTGACCGAAGACGGGCGCGAGCTGAGCATGGCCAGCCTGCGTGCCTTTGCGGCCATCAACGCCCAGTTCACGTTGCACGACAACGGCAGCATCACCAACAACCAGACGGACGTGACCTACTTTCCGGACCACGACACCGGCTTCTACCGCAGTGCGGAAGGTCAGACACTGTCGCCGGGGTGGACCGTGAACATCGGCTGGGACAACTACCTGAAGGTGGTGTCCGACCCGAGCATTCGCGGGCCGTTCTTTGAGATCTTCGTATGGACGCTGTCCTTTGCCGTGGCAACCGTGGTGTTCACCCTGGCGCTCGGGCTGTTGCTGGCGAACCTCCTGCAGTGGGACCAGATTCGCGGAAAGGGCTTCTACCGCACCATGCTGATCCTGCCCTATGCGGTACCGGCGTTTATCTCGATCCTGGTGTTCAAGGGCCTGTTCAACCAGAACTTCGGTGAGATCAATCTGGTACTGGAAGGCCTGTTCGGAATGCGGCCTGACTGGTTCAGTGACCCGGCGCTGGCGCGAACCATGATCCTGATCGTTAACACCTGGTTGGGCTACCCCTACATGATGTTGCTCTGCATGGGCTTACTGCAGGCGATACCGAGGGATCTCTACGAGGCCTCCGCGATGGACGGGGCAGGGCCGGTGAACAACCTGTTCAATGTCACCCTGCCGCTGATCATCAAGCCATTGATGCCGCTGTTGATCGCAAGCTTTGCGTTCAACTTCAATAACTTCGTCCTGATTGCGCTATTGACCGGTGGCGCGCCCGATATTATCGGCGCAAGCACACCTGCGGGCACCACAGACCTGTTGGTGAGCTACACCTACCGCATCGCGTTCCAGGATTCCGGACAGAACTTTGGCCTGGCGGCTGCGATTGCCACAGCCATCTTCCTGGTGGTTGGCGCCCTGTCGCTGATCAACCTGAAACTGTCCAAAGTCAAAGTGTAAGGAGCTACCCATGGCAATGGTTCAACCCCGCTCCACCAAGTATCGCGTTCTGGCGTCCCATCTCGGGATGCTGGGCTTTATCGTGATCATCCTGTTCCCGCTGCTGATGGTGATCTCCATCTCCTTCCGCAGCGGTAACTTTGCAGCCGGCAGCCTGCTGCCGGAGAACCCTTCGCTGGAACACTGGTACCTGGCGCTGGGCATTCCCTACACCGGGGAGGACGGCACGGTCACCCAGCCGCCGTTCCCGGTATTGTTGTGGCTGTGGAACTCCATCAAGATCGCAGTGATCTCCTCGGTGATGATCCTGGCTCTCTCGACCACCAGTGCCTACGCCTTCGCCCGCATGCGTTTTGCAGGCAAAGGCTTTGTGCTCAAGTCGATGCTGATCTTCCAGATGTTCCCGCCGGTGCTGTCTCTGGTGGCGCTGTATGCCCTGTTTGACCAGATAGGCAACCATGTGAGCTGGTTGGGGCTGAACACCCACGGTGCTGTGATCGTGGCCTCGCTCGGCGGTATGGCCTTGCATATCTGGACCATCAAGGGCTACTTCGATTCCATTGACCGCTCCCTGGAAGAAGCCGCCATCGTGGATGGGGCAACCACGTGGCAGGCGTTCCGCTACATCCTGCTGCCGTTGTCGGTACCGATCCTGGTGGTGGTGTTCATCCTGGCCTTCATCATGACCATCATGGAATACCCGATGGCATCCGTGTTGCTGGTGGACACCGACAAGCTGACCCTGGCGGTCGGCGCGCAGCAGTACCTGTACGAGCAGAATTACCTGTGGGGCGATTTTGCCGCTGCTGCGGTGCTCTCCGGGCTGCCCATCACGCTGATCTTCCTGTACTGCCAGAAATGGATTGTTGGTGGGCTGACAGCCGGCGGCGTCAAGGGTTGATGCCGCTGGACTGAATTGAACGTTCTCCTACGCCGCCACGGAGGATCCCGGGCGGCCCTTCCGCGAGAAATGCGTCTTCCTTTTCCGCACTTCGCGACCCGGTCAGGCTAATCCCCCCTACTGACCGGGCTTTTTTGATCCCCCTGCCAACTCTCCAACCTAACTCAAGCATTGTTTGACCGCTGAACAGTGACGTAGGGTCTCCCGAAACACGCTGTGAATAACCTCGGTCTTTGCGGTCACCACCTTGATAGCTGAACAGGCTGGTAGGTCCTCCCGAAACCGTGCGGAGCCATGGATGGCGGAGCCGAGCGTACAGGGACGTATTCACAGCGTGTTTCGGGAGGACCTACCAGCCTGTTTAGCGGCCAGGCCAGGACAGACCAGATTAGACGAGACTGGAAAGGCAAAAAAAAGGGGCCGGTACGTGACGGAACCGGCCCCTGAAAAGGTGTCAGAGCAGATCAAAAATCAATGCAGGGTTCCCGGTAAAGCCGGGGGCAGGCGTTGCCATCTTCGCGGAACAGGTGGCACTTGATGGCCTTGATGCCCAGGGTGACTTTCGAGCCTTCCTGGACGGGGTCGCTGCCGTCGGTGCGCATGGTGATCACGCCATCCACGCCGTTCACGTCCATATGCACCAGGGTCTGATAACCCAGCCGCTCCACCACGGTGACTTCGCCGCCCAGGTACATATCCGCTTCTTCGTCGTTACTCAGGTGCTCCGGACGAATGCCCACGGTGACAGATTCACCAGCGGACAGCTCATGGCCGTTAATGGGCAGTTCCAGGGAGTGTTTGCCGGGCATGGTAACGGTTACGGACTGGCTGCTGGCACTCTCCACGGTGCAGTCGATGAAGTTCATCTTCGGGGAACCGATAAAGCCTGCCACGAACCTTGTTGCGGGGTAGTGGTAGAGTTCCATGGGCTTGCCGACCTGGGCGATGGTGCCGTTATCCAGGGCAACGATCTTGTCGGCCATGGTCATGGCTTCCACCTGATCGTGGGTGACGTACACCATGGTGGCGTCCAGCCGCTTGTGCAGGCGGGAGATCTCGATGCGCATCTGCACCCGCAGGGAGGCATCGAGGTTGGATAGGGGCTCATCGAACAGGAATACCGTGGGTTCCCGAACGATGGTGCGGCCAATCGCAACCCGCTGGCGTTGACCACCGGACAGATCCTTGGGTTTGCGTTCCAGCAGGTTGTTCAGTTGCAGCAGTTTGGCGGCGTCGTTAACGCGCCGGTCAATCTCGGCCTTGTCAGTCTTGGCGAGTTTTAGCCCGAATGCCATGTTTTCCGCCACGTTCATGTGGGGGTATAGCGCATAGGACTGGAACACCATGCCCACTTCCCGTTCCTTGGGAGGCAGGTTGTTGACCTTGTCGTTGCCGATGTACAGGTCGCCCGAGGTGATGTCCTCCAGCCCCGCGATCATTCGCAGCAGGGTGGATTTGCCGCACCCGGAGGGGCCGACAAACACCACAAACTCACCGTCATCGATATCCAGGTTCACATTGCGGGTGACCTGGGTTTCGTCGTAACTCTTGCAGATGTTTCTTAATGTGACGCTGGCCATAACGTATGTCTTCTTGTTTGATCTGTGAAAGCGGACTCAGAGTGTTGCAATCTCCACACCCCAGGGCTGCAGTTCCAGCTCCCGGTCATTCCAGGAACCGCCGACAAAATCCGGCGCGCCGCTGACTCTCTGGCCCGCGGCCGGAGCTGTGATTCGAACTTGCTGATCAGTCAGGTTCAGGGCGACCAGGAAAGTGGCGCCTTCATAAGTTCGGGTGTAAACCAGAGTGTTTTCGGGGCTGTCCAGAAACTCAATGTCGCCCTTCAACAGTACCGGTTGCTGTGCACGCCAGCCCAGGAATGTACGGTATGCCTGCAGGATGGAGTTTTCCTGTTCGTGCTGGACGGCCACCGCAGCACCGTAGTGTTCATCATAAACCGGTAGCCAGGGGCGTGCATCGGAGAAGCCACCATTGGCCTCTTTGTTGTGCCATACCATGGGTGTACGGCAACCGTCCCGGCCTTTGTATTCGGGCCAGAAGTTGATGCCATAGGGGTCCACCAGGTCTTTGTATTCCAGCTCCGCCTCGGTCAGCCCCAGTTCTTCGCCCTGATAGATGCAAACGCTGCCACGGAGTGTCAGCAGCATTGCCATATAGGCTTTCAACTGTTCGGGCGAACGCGCCTGCCAGCGGGTAGCAACCCGTGAAACATCATGGTTGCCGATGGCCCAGCAGGGCCAGCCGTCGGTCAGTTTTTTCTCGATGGAGTCGACGGTCTTATGGAAAAAGTCGGCTCCATGCTGTTCTGTCAGCAGATCAAAGGAATAGGCCATGTGCAGCTTGTCGCCGCCACTGGTGTATTCCGCCATGGTCTGCAGGGAGTTGTCGTCGCCGATTTCCCCAACGGTAGTCGTGCCGGGATACTGGTCGAGCAGGGCACGCAGGCGCTGCAGAAAGGCCAGGTTTTCCGGGCGGGTCTTATCGTATTTGTGGAACTGGTATGCGTAAGGGTTTTCCTTGCGCACACCAATGGAGCCTTCGGCAACGGCGTTACTGGGCGGGTTGTCTCTCAGTTCCGGATCGTGGAAACAGAAGTTAATGGCGTCCAGGCGGAAGCCGTCAACGCCACGGTCCAACCAGAATTTTACGTCTGATAAAACCTGTTCAACCACGTCCGGGCAGTGGAAATTCAGATCCGGCTGGCTGGTCAGAAAATTGTGCAGGTAGTATTGCTTGCGGCGGCTATCCCAGGCCCACGCGGAGCCGCCAAACACCGACAGCCAGTTGTTGGGTGGGGTGCCGTCGGCATTCGGGTCTGCCCACACGTACCAGTCCGCTTTCGGGTTGTCGCGGCTGGCGCGGCTTTCAGTAAACCAGCGATGCTGATCGGAGGAATGGCTCAACACCTGGTCGATCATGATCTTCAGATCGCATTTGTGGGCCTCGGCAATGAGTTCATCGAAGTCCTCAATGGTGCCGAATATCGGGTCCACTCCGCGGTAGTCTGAGACGTCGTAGCCAAAGTCCTTCATCGGCGAGGTAAAGAAGGGTGACAGCCAGATTGCATCCACGTTGAGGCTGGCGATGTAATCGAGTTTGGCAGTAACCCCAGGCAGGTCACCAATGCCATCGCCATTGGAATCGTAGAAGCTGCGTGGATAAACTTGGTAAATGACGGCTCCACGCCACCAGTCCGGGTTTTTCATCATCTTGCCTCGCTTAACACCCTGGCGGTGAAAGATTGTTATTGTGAGAGCGGAGAGCATCCGCTGGAATAGCTTTCATGCATAGTGCGACGATGCTCCCGGCTGTTCATCCTCCTGACGCACTTTTTATTGGCGTAGACGGGGGGATGAGGGGGGCGTAGAGGGGATGAGTCAGGGGCTGGCATCAAAACAACGATCAAACACAATTATTGAAACGAGGGCGGGTGGTGAACAACGGATGGTTAAATAAGGGGGCAGTTGCACGGACGTTGGCGTGGGGTATGGCCATGCTGCTGACTGTGGTCATGCCGGCCCAGGCCGAATGGGTACGTGTGAGCGGTACGGCAATGACCACCGCCATAGAGATGGAGTTCTGGACCGAGGATCCGGCCGTGGCCAGCGAGGCAGGAGATGCCGTGCTGGCTTTGTTCGACCGTATCGACCGTCAGATGAGCCGTTACCGGGAAGATTCCGAACTGTCCCGGGTTAACCGCGAGGCGGCCAACGGACCGGTGGAGGTGAGCGACAGTCTCTTTACGGTGCTTCAGCAGGCGCTGAGGATTTCTGAATTGAGCCATGGCGCCTTCGACATCAGCTTTGGTTCCATCGGCTACCTGTACGACTTTCGCGCCAGACAACAGCCCTCCGATGAAGAGCTGGCGGAAGGCTTGGCAAAGGTGAATTACAGATCGGTGGTGCTGGACCCCAGTGCCAATACCGTCCGATTCCTTGATGAGGGGGTGCGGCTGGATCTGGGTGGCATTGCCAAGGGGTATACCGTTGACCGTGGTATCGACATCCTGAAATCGTTCGGCATTCGTCATGCCCGCTTGAGCGCGGGGGGAGACCTGCGGCTGCTGGGTGATAAGCGCGGCAAGCCCTGGATCGTGGGTATTCGGGACCCCCGATCTGAATCACGCAACGCTATGGTTTTGCCACTGACCAACGTGGCAGTGTCGACATCAGGCGATTACGAACGCTTCTTTTTTGACGACAACAACGAGCGTGTCCATCATATTCTCTCGCCCGCGACTGGAAAACCGGCAAAAGGCGTGCAGAGTGTGACCATCCTCGGCGACGACAGCATCACAACCGATGGCTTGTCCACGGCGGTCTTTGTGCTTGGGGCGGCCAAGGGGCTTGAAATGGTCAATCGGTTAAAGGGCATCGACGCCGTCATCATTGATGAACAGCGTCAGGTGCATTATTCGGACGGGCTGATGCCGCCGGAAAGGGAGTGATGCAAAAGGGGTGTGCGACCGGGCCCGTAAGCCCGGTCACGCCGGGTCACACAATCGGTTCGAGGGCGATGAGCCGATCACGGCTGTTTTGATTCCCGAGGCCATGATTGGGGAACCGATCGGAGTTCTCGAACATGCCTTGTTCCCCATGCAGGGCCATGTAGTTGAGCAATACCGTCTGCACCAACTGGTTTACGTTGTTGGCCGCAGGGCTCGAGGCGGTTTCCACGGAGGCGTCCGAGCGCATAAAGCCGATCTGGTTGGTGAGGGCAGTGGGTTGGCCTGCCGGGCTGTAGACCAGGAAGAAAGACGCAGCCGTCTGCTGGTTGTCGCCTGTCCACTCGCCTTTGCCGCGCCCGGCCATGGATTCGTCCAGCCGACCATTGCTTGATACGGAGCCGTCGCTGAACACGTACAGCATCAGCGGCGTGCCCGTCCGGTGGGCGTATTCCAGGCAGGCACCCATGCAGCGGCCCGCCAGGTAGTCCCGCTCTTCACCGGTGCCACGCTCGCCAGTGTGGTAGTCATAACCACCCAGCGTAACGGTACCGGCACCGGCGTAGCCATTCTGGACCAGTTTCATAACGGCTGCTGTTTTGCGGATTTCCCGGCCCAGCCGCGAGTTTTCGTTGAACTGGGCTTCGGTGAAAATGCCACCCACGATGTCCGTATCCTGAGATGGATCGATAGAAGACGGATCGGCAAAGCGTTCGGTCAGGTCTGCGCTTTTAACATAGCCGCAGTTGACGAGGTCCTTCACCACATCGTCTCTGGTGACAAGTGTGGTATCGACATTGTCCAGTTTCTTGCGGCTGATGCGCTGGATGGACTCCATCACGGCGACGGCATCGTCCTGATCCAGAATGGCGGTCAGGTCGCCCACGTCCACCAGCCCCGAAACATCGCTCGGGCGGTCAATCTTGGTGGGGCGTACCTGAGGATTGATCAGGCTCATGGGCGCCATGGAGTTGCCGCCACTTTCTGAGCTCTGCGAACCCACAAGTGTGAGTAGTTCACCGTCAGCGCCCGCCTTGCTGATGCCGTACATCGGGTTATGGGGGTTATTGCCGGTGTCGTTCTCGGAACGGGCGGCAATGATGGCGCCATTGATGAAACCACGGGCGGCAATCGACGTGCTGTCTTGCATGCCCCGCAGGAAACCGCTGTCGGAATGGAACGCCAGGCCAAACTCCTGGTTCACGAAGGCCGGGTCGTTGGGCAGCATCGTGCCGGGCAAGCCCAGCTTGTTGTAGCCGGCCGTGCTCAGGAAGTCGAACTGGCCACCGGATTTGCCCATCAGCACATTCGAGCCGGCGATGTTGGCACCGCCGGCGAGGTCAAAGCAGATAAAGGGAATCTTGCCCGCGCCTGCGGAGGCGATGCCGCAGGATTCTTTCCAGTCCTCGAGGTCCGGAGACAGCGCTGCAGCCGCCTGTCGTGGATTGGCGAACAAGCTGAACACGGATGCGCCACAGAGGGTGGCTGCACCGGTCATAAAGCCCTGCGCGATGAACTCGCGTCGGGTTTTCGGTCTTGAGTGATCGCTGTGCAGGAGAGGTTGATCCGTCGCCAGTGCACGTTTGCGAGAAGGTTTGATATACATGGTCAACGTCCTCTACTGGATCAGTGTCACTGCACTGCCCAGTACGGCTGCGCAGCTTGCTTTGACAACGGTTTCGGTACGGCCGGCTTCGCAACTACCACCACCACAGGTGGTGAGTCGTCCCATCAGCGAGTCCAGCTCGGCTTCAATGTCCGCATCACTCGGTTGCGTTGTCAGGCTTGTGCCGACGAACTTCTCCATCAACGGCGTTTTGATGAGATCCCGGCCGGCGTCGTCAAACGCAGTGCTCGCATTCTCGCCAAAGTCAAAGCCCGGGAAGAAGGCGTTGCGGCGCGTGGTATCCGACACCAGAACATCACAGTACTGGATCGCCATCTGGGTAATCGCCATCTGATGGGATGACAGGAAGCCTTCAAGGTCCTCCACGGTCGGTAACTGCTGCTTAACCGTAGTGAATGTTTCGGCGACGCCCGGCTGGGTGGTCGGAATACCCGTCACCTTGGACATGGACGCATTCACTTCGTCAAACGTCTTCAGGCCGATGGCGGAGAATTCCGTGCTACCGGTTTCTGGTGGCTGCGTCGGGGCAGGGCCTTCCACTCGAACGTCTGTGTTGCTACCGAGCTGTTCAAAGGTCAGGAAGAACTGGTCGTTTTCCGGGCCTTCTTCCAGCGCGAGAACCGTGCCGAGTCTCGACAGTGGCTGGCCGGAGCCTGCTACGTAATCACTGGCATTCAGTGTTAGATCCAGGTTGGCAAACGACTGGCCTACAACCACTTCGCGGCCGTTGATACCTATTCTCATGCCCTTCAATGGTATACCCGATGGAGACTGGGTCTCGTCGAGACTGATGAAGAACGGATTTGAGAACAAATAGCCGTAGTTGTCGAACTGGCTGACCTCAAAGACGATAAAGCTTTCCGGCATATCCACCAGGTGGGATACGCTGAACAGCAGGAAGAACTTCTGGCCAACGCCCACGTCGTAGTTGGCGGCAACCTGCTCTGCGGTGAGGGCACGGTTGTGGATGGCAAGCATCCTGACCGCGCCTTCCCAGGGCGATTCACCGTCCGTCTCATTGCCCAACACCAGGGCGAAACTGTCGTCCCAGTCGGTCAGCAGGCCGGCGGAATCCGGGTCGACATCACCGGAGGGTTCGCCATTCACAAAAATTTCGCGGCCACCGTCCGGTGAAAAGTTCACCACCACGTGTTGCAAGGTCGCCTGCAACAGCATGGGGTTGGCTTCGGTCAGCATTGGATCGTTCTGGTCGGTGGTGGTGCTCCGATGCAGGAACTCGTAGCTCTGCATGTCCTGGCCCAACGTGAAGTTCCGCGCTGTGGAGGAGCCGGAGTAGGTCACGATGCGGGAGTCTTCCTGGGTGATGTTGCCGGGCACAACCCACGCTTCGATGGCGTATTCGCCGGAGGCGGTCAGCAGGGTGTGCAGCTTGCGGCTGTCGGCAGTGGAGCCTTGAGCCTTGCCGGCACGGATCATTTCGCCTTCTTCGGTTTCAAAGGCCGGGCCAATATCAATACCCCAGCCGCCAACCCAGCCAACGTTGCCGCTGAGCGTCAGGTCCAGGGGTGGGGAAATACCGCTGGTATCAAAGGCCGTTGGGCCGTCGCCTGCTTTGAATTCGTAAAGCGCGATGACGTTGTCTTCGTATCGGCCGCCGGCATTGGCCAACAGACCGTCGTTGGCGAGGTTCAGTGCCTTGCTGGTCACCAGGTTGGACGGGATTGGCTCCGGATCCCCAAGGCGATCAATGAAGGCCTGGATTGCAGCCAGCATCTCTGTGGCAGAATCGAGGCACTCAGCATCCCAACAGTTATGACGGTCGTCTCTCAGCCTTTCTACGAGCCTTGAAGAAGCTTCATCGGTAAGTATCCATTCATCGGTGACCGGATCTTTTCCGTCGTTCAGATCAATGCGGCTTTTGGACTGATCGTACGCAATGCCGACATTGGAGCTTGCAATGTAGGGTGTCTGGCCGTTGCTGGTGTGGCATTCGCTGCAGTACTGGGTTAGTACTGGGTAGACGGTGTTTGCAAAGTCGTCGGTGTCTGACGGAAAGGTCAGTGTGTTGTTCACGTCCTGGATGTTTGGAGCGCGAAGTTCGACCGTTTTAACCGATCCCTCCGAGCCACCCGCCCAGTTTGAAATGTAGACCGTCAGCAGGTCGGTACAGGCAGTGACGGACGTCGTCCAGCAGTTGTGGCCACCCGCTACCTTGGTCACCATCTCGGACTGGGACGGGTCGGACAGGTTAACAATGGTATTGGCCTGGGCGTAGGCAATGTTGATGTCGCCCTCATGCACAAACTGTGGTGACTGGCCGCCGGCGTTGTGGCAGGCGCCGCACTTGTTCTGGCCAGAAAGCTCATCCCACACGCTGCGCTTGAAATTCAGTACATCGTCGCTGGCGGGGGGCGGGCCACTATAGCTAACGGTATTGGAGCCGCCGCCGGTGTTCGGAAGGGCTTCGGTAGACTCGCCACTGTTACAGCCCGCAAGAAATAGCAGGGCGGCAATAACGGAGAACAGCGCAGCGGGGGCTCGGGTTCCTTTACTGATTATGGTTTTCATAATGTCCTATTCCCCCCGGCAATACGCGGCAGATTCCGCAAAGGCAGTTTTGAGGTTGTACCCGCTGCGGAAACTCGTAACGATTTCGCTAATCTTTGAGCGATCGCTATCGTTTGAAGGCTCTCGCAGGCAGACATTGCGGAATACTTTTTTCACCTGGCACTGGGCAAAAGCGTCGGAATTGGCAAACTCCCGCCCCAGGCTCTTGGCGCCGTTGCCGGAGCCGGGCAGGGAGCCATCCCAGCCCAGGCGCCGATTGGTGCCGGACCGCCAATAGTTGTCCCAGCCATCGTCCGGCGTCACGTATCCCTGCTCAAAGGTGGTTGAATTGATGTGGTATTTGGCGACAACGCGGGTACCCGTTTCCGGGTCCACGTCGCTAACAGAGTTGTAGATCAGCCTGCCCAGTTCGCCGTCAGGGTCCGTGTCCGCGTTGTACTGGTAGTCGTAGTAGGCAAAGGCCTGGGTCATGGGGTCCATTCCGGTATGACAGCCAACGCAGTTGCTGAGGAATACCCGGCTGTCGCCACCCGGGCTTCGCGACACATCCTGGCGGATGCGGTCCGGTGGCAGGGATACGTCCGCGACCTGCTCCAGGTCATTGCACATGTGGTTGAGCAAGGTAAACCGAAACATGGCGCGGTTGGTGCCCGCGCTGAAGAACGCCCTCGCTGCGGCCCGGGAGGTGATCACACCGGCCGTGGCTCCCGTGGGCAATTCGGAGTTCAGGCTGGACTGTGTGGTTTGCTCCAGCGCGTTGTCATCACTGAGGGAGTAACCGGAGCGCTCAAGGTCCTCATAGTTGTCGTTGTTCGACGTTGAGTATGCCGAGATGCCGTTCAGGCTGGCGTTGCCCACATAGAGTATGTCGTCATATAAGACGCGTCTAAAATCATGATTATCCCGCACAATACCGATGACCGTCGCCGTGTAATCATTCAACGGCACGAAGGGGGACATCGCCTCATTTGTCCATGGTGCAACGAAATTTTTGAGGGTAACATCGTAAAACGCTGGATCTTCCATGGCCGTGTAGGCGGCAGAAACGGCGCCTGACGCACCATTGTTGGTTATGTTTGCCGCCATCTGATCGAGTACCTCCGGAGAAGGAGGAACACCGGCGATGCGTTCATGGATGCGTTTTGCCTGGTCCCGCGGGCCAGCGCTTGCGATGGTAGCGTGCGTTCCGACCAAAGCCAGCAGGACAGTGAGTAAAAATGTCCTCTTTATAAGTTGCCGGGTCGTACATAAGACTGTCATGATCGATTCCCTCGATTTCGTTAGCATTCGCACATTAGTACCATTTTACAATTGTTCAAAGTCTAGGCGAGCTATTAACTGCGGTTTTGAGTGCTGCTCCACGTTATTACATAGCGTTACGTAAAAGGCTTGGAGCACAGGCCCCGTCTCGACTTAGCGTATGTAAATGGATTTTCAGGCCAAACAGGGTTCGTTGGTGGTGACTAAACATTACGAAAATAAAATGTTCTCTTGCGTCAGTGGGTTACGTTACCATCTCGCTGTCTTGGGCCGGGTATTCGCGCTTCTTCCTGTCGCGCTCGCTGCAGGGTGTCTCCAGAGCGGCGACAGTCAGTCCCGTGACCCTGTGGTTGTTGAGAATCCGGTCGTCTTTGTAAAACGCCCCTTGCTTTTCGATGAGGACAATGGCGCGCTCATCGGTGACAACCTTGCCGAGCCTGCGGAGTTTCGTCCCGGCGCTCGCCTGTTCCTGAAGGATCGCGCGTCTCCCGACGCGCCGTCGCGAGACATCACTTCATCCGCTTTCCCGGGGCCGCTTGGCTACGACGTCAAGGATCTCACCGTCTCTTACGATGGTACTCGCGTTCTCTTTGCCATGAGGGCGCCGGAGATTGAAGACGCGGATGAGGACGAACAGCCAACCTGGAACATCTGGGAGTACGACGTATCTTCCGGCACTCTCCGGCGTGTTATCGAATCCAACGTCACCGCCGAAGCAGGGCAGGATATCGCGCCTGCTTACCTGCCTGATGACCGCATTGTCTTTTCCTCCACGCGGCAACGGGTGTCTCGCGCGATTTTGCTGGACGAGGGCAAGCCCCAGTATCCGGCGCTTGACGAGGAGCGCGAGGTTCCGGCCTTTGTCCTGCACGTGATGGATGCTGACGGGGACAACATCGAGCAGATCACGTTCAACCAGAGCCACGATCTGGACCCATTGGTAACGGACGAAGGCGCCATCGTATTTAGCCGCTGGGACAATGCCGGCCAAACCCAGGGCAACGGATTCAACCTCTATAAGGTCAATCCGGACGGCACCGGGCTCAGTTATCTTTACGGCCGCCACTCTCATGGCTCTGTCAGCGATGACGTCAACATTGAGTATCTGCGCCCGCAGGCGACGGATTCCGGTCGACTTCTGGCTCAGCTCCGTCCTACCGAAACCAACAACTTTGGGGCGGTTCCGGTTGAGATTGATGTCGAACGTTATGTAGAGGCGGGCATCCGCGTTGACGGCAATCCCGGCTCGGCGCAAACGCCGTTGGTCAGCGGGTTGTCCCTTGGCAATGAGATCTCGCTGCGCGGAAACTACAGCTCGGTATCCCCGTTTCTGGATGGCACACGTCGCTACCTCGTTAGCTGGAGCCCATGCCGGCTGAGGCTTGCTACTGGCAATGGCGACATCCTCAACTGCACGCAGGAGCGGATTGCCTCGGGCGCCTATCGGGCCGCCGCTCCCGTTTACGGGTTATGGTTGCTTGATATGGCGTCCGGCACCCAGCGCCCGATTCAGTCGCCCGAGGAAGGCCAACAGTTCGACGAGGCGGTACTGATGACCGAAAGGTCCCTGCCGACGTTTATTCCCGAATCGCAGTTCTCAGGCGATGCGGCGACCCTTGCAGAGGATGGTCTTGGCATACTGCAGATCCAGAGTGTCTACGACATTGATGGCGTTGATACTTCTCCGGCGGGTATTCGGCAGACAGCCGATCCGGCGATTGTTTCTCCGGACAACCTTCCCAGGCGCTTCCTTCGACTCGAAAAGCCGGTCTCAATTCCCGATGAAGAGGTCAGGGACTTCGACAACACCGCATTTGGGCGCAGCCAGGCGCAGTCGATGCGGGAAATTCTCGGCTACGTGCCGGTCGAGCCTGATGGGTCGGTTCGGGTGGCAGTGCCCGCCAACGTCGCGTTTGCCATCAGCGTGTTGGACGATGAAGGACGACGGATTGGCCCCCGTCACCAGAACTGGTTGAACGTCAGGCCCGGAGAAACCCTGGCGTGCAGCGGTTGCCATAACCCTGGCAGCGCGGTGCCTCATGGTCGCCCGGATGCGGGGCCAGCCCCAGTCTACGCAGGCGCGCCGACCACCGGCCTCGAATTCCCGAATACCGACCCCGCTCTCTTCGCAGACATGGGTGAAACCATGGCGGAAACCTGGGCCCGGATTAACGGAACCCGTCGCCTCGGGCCGGACGCTGTCTATGTCGATCAGTGGACAGACCCCGATGATGCCAGTCTCACACCGGGCACAGCCTTCTCGTTGAGTTATGCGGACCTTGAAACGCCCGCGCCAATTCGTCCTGAGTGCGCCGATGATTGGCGCGCCGCCTGTCGGACCGTTATCAACTACGAGCAGCATATCCATCCGCTATGGGGGCTTGAGAGACTCGTTGACGACGGCAACGGCAACGTTGAGAACTACACCTGTACCGGGTGCCACTCGAACACCGATGCAGCCGACGCAACACAGTTGCCGATTGCACAACTGGATCTGAGCGACGGCGCCTCCCCGGATGAGCCCGATCATTTCAAGTCCTATCGGGAGTTGATGTTTAACGACAACGAACAGGAGTTGGTCGGTGACCAGCTCGTTGACGTGCAGGTTGAATCCGGGGAGTTCCTGCGGGACGAAGATGGAGAGCTGATCCTGGACGATGACGATAATCCCATTCCCATCCTGGTGAACGTCAACGTGCCTCCCACCATGTCCGTCAATGGAGCCCGTGCCAGCGGCAACTTCTTCAATCGATTCCGTGCCGGTGGCAGTCACCAAGACTTCATGAGCCCTGCCGAGCTGCGACTCCTCGCGGAATGGCTTGATGTCGGTGGCCAGTATTACAACAACCCCTTTGATGCTCCGGCGGACTGATAGGACCCGAACTGTTAACCATGAGACTGGCCCTGATACTGCTGTTGATGTTAACTGCGCCCCTGTCCGCTGCCGCCGACTGGCTGTGGGGCGGTGCCGACGAGCCAATGCCCCAGGTTCAGGTGGCGGAACCGTTTGTGGAGTGGCGCACCGGCCCGGCTGTGGGTTATCCGGTGTTCCATACCAGCGAAAAGGGCGAGTGGCTGACGCTGCGCATGCGCAAGACGTCCTGGCTGAAAGTCACCGACCGTAAGGGCCGTGAAGGTTGGGTGCATGTGGACGATGTGCAACTGACGCTGGATGGCGAGGGCGAGCAGGTCTCACTCAGTAATCCACGTTTTGATGATTTCAGCAGCCGCCGTTGGGAGGCGGGGTTGATGATGGGCGAGTTCGAGGGCGCGGCGGTAACTGCGGTTTACGGCGGGTATCTCCTGACCCGCAACCTGTCGGCAGAGCTCTGGGGTTCGCAGGTACTGGGAAGCGCCTCTGAAATTCGCATGGTGAACGCCAACATCGTTCACCAGCCGTTTCCGCACTGGCGTATTTCGCCGTTCTTCACGCTGGGCGTGGGGCATATTTTCATCGAGCCCAAGGCCACCCTGGCGGACCCCGGAGACCGGGATAACAGCATTGGGCACGCCGGCCTGGGCCTGCGCGCCTATGTCACGGACAACTATTTCATCCGTGCCGAGGTCAAGGACTATAAGATTTTTACCAATCGGGCAACCAACGAAGAAGCAACAGAATGGAAAATCGGATTAAGCATATTCTTCTGACCGTCCTGCCGTTTGCGGGCCTGCTGCTGGTGCCAGCTGCTGTCAGCGCCCAGGAGGACGACCGGCCATTGATTGAGCCGGATGTGCGGCCCCAGAAGGTCGACGAGGCGTTGATCGACACCGAGAACTTCGAGATCGGTGCGTTCGCCGGCATCATCAATATCGAGGATTTTGAGTCGTCATTCCTGTGGGGCGGCAAGCTGACCTACCACCTCAGCGAAACCTTCTTTTTTGAAGCCAATGTGGGCTTTGCCGAAGGCGGAGAAACCAGCTTTGAAAAGCTCGCCGGGGATGTTCAGGTGTTGTCGGACGAAGACCGGGACTACCGCTACTACAACATCAACATTGGCATGAATGTGCTGCCCGGTGAGGCCTTCCTGACCGAGAACTATGCCTTCAATACCAACTTCTACCTGATCGGTGGGGCCGGTGCCACGGACTTTGCCGGTGACACCCGGTTTACCTTCAACGTGGGCGCTGGCTACCAGGTATTGCTGACCGACAGCGTATCGATCCATCTGGGGGTGCGTGAACACTTCTACCGGATTGATGTACTGGGCGAGGAAAAAACGTCCATGAATACTGAGGTCAGTGGTGGCCTCTCTGTCTTTTTCTGATAACAGGAGTCAATGATGACAACACGGTTTTTGGGATTGGCCCTGACCCTGGCGACGCTGGTTGGCGTTTCATCCGTTCAGGCCGAGGAAATGAACATTCCGGCGCCGGACTTCACTCTTGAAAGCCGTCAGGGCGAGAACCTGCGGCTACAGGATTTCCGTGGCGAAGTGGTAATGCTCAACTTCTGGGCGTCCTGGTGCGGGCCCTGTCGTCAGGAAATGCCATTGATGGATGACCTGTACGCTCAGTACAAGGATCTCGGATTCACCATCCTGGCGGTCAACGTGGATGAGAACCGAGACGAGGCACACCGTTTCCTGGACAAGGTGCCAGTCAGCTATCCGATCCTTTATGACCCGCAGAGCGATGTCAGCGAACAGTACGAAGTGCAGGCTATGCCGACCACGGTCATGATTGACCGAGATGGCAACGCACGTTTTCTCCATCATGGCTACCAGCCCGGCTATGAAGACGAATACGAAACGCAGATCCGGCAACTGGTGCGGGAATAGCTTGAGGCAGGTGAGTGTATGAACCCTTTCAAAGCAGTGATGGCATCGGCAATCGTGATCCTAATGACGGCGGGGGCGGCCGGTTGCAGTGACATCAAGCCCTGGGTGAAGCCCTATGAGCGGGACAAGCTCGCGGACCCGGTCATGAGCCTGAGCCGGCATGGAAAAGCGGACGCCTATATGCATCACGTGTACCAGGCCCGTGAATCCGCAAGGGGGGCGGAAGGCGGCTCCGGAGGTGGTTGTGGCTGTAACTGATTGCTCCCGGCTGTACCCTGTGCTGGTAAAGGGGCTGGCGTGTGCGATGGCGTTTGTACAGATCGCCACCGCAGCAACGCTGCCGCAAGACAACGTGGATGTCCTTTATCATCGCTATGATGGCGGTGGCATGGTCATTGATGGCCCCTCCGTGCTGGTGCGCAAGAGCGTGGGCCCCCAGGTGTCGGTGTCCGGCCAGTATTACGTGGACATGGTATCCGCCGCGTCCGTGGATGTGGTGGCGCTGGCCAGTGAATACACCGAAGAGCGCACGGAATACACCCTCGGGGTGGATTACCTCCATGAGGACTCCATCCTGAGCCTGGGTTACACCAACAGCTCAGAGAACGATTACGAAGCCAACACCGTCTACTTTTCCGTCAGCCAGGAATTCTTCGGCGGCATGTCCACGGTCACCCTGGGTTATGCGCGGGGACAGGACGAGGTGGGTGTCAGGGGGGACGAATCGTTCAGCGAAGACGCTGATCGCCAGAATTACCAACTCGGTCTGAGTCAGGTCATGACCCGCAACAGCCTGCTGGGCGTTGACCTGGAAGTGGTGACGGACGAAGGCTTCCTGGAGAACCCCTACCGCCGAAATCGCTATATCGACCCGAACGACCCCACCAAATTTATTCTTGACCAGCCTGAGCGTTACCCGGAAACCCGCACCAGTTTCTCCGTGGCTACCAGGGCCCTGTATTACCTGCCTTACCGGGCATCGATTCGCGGTGAGTTTCGCTATTTCAGTGACAGCTGGGGCATTGACGCCCAGACCTTTGAGCTCGCTTACGTTCATGCCCTGAATCCGCGCTGGACGCTGGAGGGACGTGCCCGATACTACGTCCAGGATGAGGCGGATTTCTACAGCGACCTCTACGCCTTCGAAAACTCCCAGACCCACCTGGCGCGCGACAAGGAAATGAGTGCGTTTTCCGGCACTACCCTTGGTGGCGGCGTGGTGTACGAGTGGAAACAGACCTCGTTGCCGGGCATCCAGCGCCTGCAGGCGAGCCTCTTGGTGGACTGGCTCGATTTCAGCTATGACAACTTCCGGGATGTCACTGTGTCCGGCGATTTCCTGCCGGGGCAGGAGCCCCTTTATTCGTTCGATGCCTTCGTAACCCGGGCATCGCTGATTCTTGAATACTGACCAGGTCGGGACGATTCAACATGATGACCTTGAAGAACACATTCGCACTGCACATTGTCAGCCTGGCACTGGCGTTCTGGCAGCCGGCAGCCATGGCCCAGGACAATAGCGAAGCCGAAACCGGCGACGGTGCGGTCTCGTTGAGCGTTGAAGAGCTGAAAAAGCAGGTGATCCGCCTGAACCGGGACCTGTTCATTCTGGAAGAGGACCTGCTGTATCCCGCCAGTACCCAGTTTGCGGTGTTTCTCAGCCTCGACACCGGCGAATTCCTCAAACTGGACTCGGTTAAACTCAAGGTCAATGACGAAACCGTTGCCGCGCACCTGTATACCGAGCGCCAGGCCAAAGCATTGCAGCGAGGCGGTATGCAGCGCCTGCACATTGGTAACCTCAAGACGGGCGAGCACGAGGTGACGGTGTTTGTTGAGGGCATTGGCCCGGACAACCGAGCTTATAAGCAGGCCGCGACCTACCAACTGCAGAAGGATACGGATACCGCCGCCCTGGAGGTCCGCATCCGCGACCGCTCATCTGATTACCAGCCCGAAGTGGCGATTGTTGAGTGGGAGTAACGCGGTCCGTGATTGAGTGGCTGAACCGAATGACGACGGGCGCCCCGGCGGGACTGACTCTTGCCGGTACGCTTGCGGCGTTGCTTCATGGTCCGGTGGCTGTGGGTGATGAACTGCCGCAGCGCGCAAGTGATCCTGCCTATGGTGTGGCTCTGTATGAGTATTATCAGGGCAATGCGTTTGAGGCGCTGACCCGCCTAAACGTGGCCTCCGCCGAAGGCGGCATCGATGGTCATGGTGACCATCCGGCCCTCGTAGAGGGCGGCCTGATGCTGTCCTACGGTATGACCCACGAAGCCGGCGCGCTGTTCCGGGAGTTACTGGACGAGAACGCAGCGGTGGCGCCGGGCACCCGCAACCAGGCCTGGTTCTATCTGGGCAAAGTGTTCTACCTCGAGCAGGATTCGATTGCGGCACGAGATGCCCTTGAGCGGGTGGATGACGAGCTGTTGCAGGCCGAAAGCGACGAGCTTTACCACGAGTGGCTGTACCTTCGGGGCCAGCTGGCCCTGTCCGGAACGGCCGGGACCAGTGGCGAAACCGTTGACGAACTGATCGACTCGCTGCCAGAGAGCTCACCCTGGCGTGCTTACCTGCATTACAACCAGGCGGTTGGCATGCTGTCTGAAGGCCAGACGGAAGAGGCGATGGACGCTTTGGCCAGCCTCGATAGCTTGCTTGGCGAGCTGCCCGAATTCGAGCCGCCGTTAGCCAACGAAATGTCGGCACTTCGGGAGCGGGTAAAGCTCTCCATCGGTCGTCTTCATCTCAGCAGAGGTGATTTTGCCGGCGCCATGGCCAGCCTTGAGCAGATCGCCCTGGACGGCGTGTTTTCCGACCAGGCTCTGTTCGATTATGCAGTTGCAGCCTCTCGCGAAGGTAGGGCGGGCCTGGCGTTGCAAGCGTTGAATACCCTTCAACAACGCCCTCTGTTCACACCCTGGCTACAGCAGGTGCCTTATGCCCGCGGCTTCCTGTTCGAGCAGATGGATCGTCAACAGCAGGCGCTGCAGGCGTACCGTGAGGCTGCCAGTCATTACCAGTCACTGAGTACTCGCCTGTCGGATGAGCGGGAGCAGCTAACCGAAGCGCGATTGATCGAGGCGCTTCGCTTCGTGCGTGAGGGCGATAGTCCCGGGCAGCCCGGATCGATGGAGGCGGAGATGGTTCGTCCCGAACCGGGAGAAACAACCGTACTGACCGATGCCTATGGGCGTGTAAAGGTCCGGCCCGGGGATTACAGCCTGGCTGGATTGTTGGCGACGGAGTCCTTTCAGCTGTCCCTGCGTGATCTGCATGAACTCTATCGGTTGCGCGATTCCCTTGGCCAATGGCAAACGCAGTTGGAATCCTTCGATATCATGCTGGAAACCCGTGCCCAACAGCGGGAGCAACGTATCCGCGAGACCCGCGACGCACTTGATGCGCTCAACGCGGATCAATGGCTGGCGCGACAGGCTGAGTACCGCAGCGCTATTGAAGACGCGTTGGCCAGAGAGGATCTGCGCTTCTTCATGACGCAGGAACAGCACGAACTGGCGGACCGACTGGCGCAGGTGGAAAAGACCCTGTCGCAACTGCCGGAGGACGAATCCACCCGCAAACAGCGTGAAACCTTCCAGCGGATGAACGCCTATTTTAACTGGCGCATTGCCGATGATTACGCGGTCAATCGTTGGGCTGCCGAAAAGCAGCTGCGGGAACTGGACCGGGCCATGGAGGTGTTCGTCGATCAGCGCGCGTTGATTGAACAGGAGATGGCATCGGGTGGAGAAAATCAGGCCCTGGCAGCCCGGGTAGAGGCCCGCCAAGTCGCGCTGCAACGTTTGCAGGGCGAGTTGGACAAGGCACTCTCGGCAGCACGAACGGAACTGCTCACCCTGGTGGATACTGAACTGCAGCAACAGAGCCAGGAGGTGCAGGGGTACCTCAGGGCAACCCGTCATGCAGCGGCAAGATTGGCGGACACGCTTTTCCTTGGTCGCAATGGTGCGGCGGCGAATCCGGCCACCGAAGCGGGAGGTGACCGTGACTAAGCCGGTAATCCGCAGGCGCCTGGATACCCTTCTGCCAGTGCTTATCGCAGGCCTCCTCGGGGGCTGCCAGTCGCTTTCAATGCCGGATGTATTCGGCGGTGGGGATGACAGACAGCCCCAGCCGGGGACTCTGGCCACTCTTCAATCCATCGAGGAAACCATCGAGCCTGCGCCGGATACCCGGGGCGGTACCAGTGAAGTATCTCTGGGGGAGGTGATGGACAGTTACCGCGCCTTGTTGCCTCTGTTGGAAGACCCCGCCAAACAGGTTGCCGTACGTCACCGGCTGGCGGACCTGGAATTCCAGCGTGCGGAAAACAAGATGGTTGAAACCGCAGAGGATGAGATGGCCGGGGCTATTGAAGCCTATGAACAACTGCTGGCTGGGTATCCGGAGCGGCCCGGTAATGATCAGGTTCTTTACCAGTTAGCCCGCGCCTACGATCTGCGCGGCATGAGCGAAGAACACCTTGCCACACTGACAACGCTGGTGAGTGAGCATCCGGATTCGCAATTCTGGGTCGAGGCGCAGTTCCGGCGCGGTGACCTGCTGTTCAGTAATCGCCGGTACACCGAGGCTGAACAGGCGTTCCGCACGGTGATCGACGCCGACCCGGCCAGAAGGGACGACGCCTCGTTCCTGGTCAACGCCCACTACATGCTGGGCTGGAGCCAGTTCAAGCAGGGGAGTTATCGGGAAGCCCTGTTCAGCTACATCAATGTGCTGGACCTGGTCATGCCGGAAGAGCAGGACGTGGAATCCGTCGGGCAGGAATACCGCACCATGATGGAAGACCTGTTCCGCGTATTTGGCCTGTCACTGTCTTACCTGGACGGTGCGGACACCCTGCAGGCCATCTTCCGTGAGACCGGCGAGAAACCCTACGAAATCCTCGTGTATGACCGCTACAGTGACCTTTTGCTGGAGCGGGAACAGTACACAGACGCCATTGATGTATTCGAGCGCTACATCGATGCGCGGCCACTGAGCCCATGGGCGCCCCGGTACCACATGCGTATCATCGACACCCTGGCACAGGCCGGCTTTACCGCTGACATACCGGATCGCAAGGCGGCGTTTGTTCGGGACTACGGCATTCACAGTGCCTACCTGCAACAGGCGGATGACGAGACAGCGTTCTATATCGGGCAGCAGCTGGAAGAGCTGATCCCGGAGCTTGCCAATCGCCACTATGTACTGGCGGGCGAGACAGAAGGTTTGGAATCGGATGAGCATTATCGTCAGGCGGCGGTGTATTACGAGGCCTTCGCGGATACCTTCCCGGCCCACCCCCGCACACCGGAGATGCTGTTCCTGCTGGGTGAAACCCATGTAGAACTGGCTCAGTGGCCGGAAGCTATCGAAGCCTTTGAACGTGTGGCCTATGACTTCCCATGGGAGGGAGAACCACCCGAACGCGCCGCTGAGGCAGGCTATGCGTCGGTACTGGCCTTCCGCGAATATGCCAAAACCTGGCCCCGTGAGCCCGCTGAAACCTACAATGATTACACCGAGTTCCAGCAGCTGAATCGTCAACGATTCGTGAACGCCTTTCCCGACGACCCTCGCTCGGAAGAAGTGCTCTACATTGCCATGCAGCACGAATTCGAGCGCTATCGCTATGGGCAGGTGGTTGAAATGGCGGATCGCATGATTGCCCGAGTTCCCGCGCCCGGGGCGGATATCCTCACGGAAACCTGGTTGCTGAAAGCCCACAGCCTGTTTGAGCTGGCCCGATACGCCGAGGCGGAAACCACCTATCAACAGGCCTTGCGCGTCATGGCAGAGGCCGATGAGCGGCGGCCGGATGTCATTGAAAGCCTGGCCGCGTCCGTTTTCCGTCAGGCGGAAGCGCTGGCGGATGCCGGTGATACCGCTGGAGCGGTTAGTGAATTCCTGCGTGTGGGCGTGGTTGCGCCCACCTCGGCTCTGAGGGCCAACGCTGAATACGATGCTGCCACCCTGCTGATTGAGCTTAGCCACTGGCAGGATGCCATCGATGTGATGGTGGCGTTCCGGACCCGCTACCCCGAACACGAACAAATCGATACCCTGCCAGCGCGCCTGGCACTGGCCTACCGCGAGACAGAGCAGTGGGAGAAAGCCGGGGATGAGCTGAACAACCTGATTGCGATGGCCACCACGGACGAGGAGAAGCGCGAGAACCTGCTGATCGCCGCGGATCTGTACGAACGTGCGGGAAATACTGGCAAGGCCATCGACACCTGGCGGCGGTATGCCAATACCTATCCGGAACCACTGGACGTTTACATGGAGGCCGCCAACAGCCTGGCCGGCCTATACGACGGGATTGGCGACGACAGCAGCCGCCGTTTCTGGCTGCGCAAGCAGATGGAGACCGTGGACGACAATCCCGACGAGGCGGACGACCGCATGCGTTACCTGGCGGCCGAAGCTTCGGCGATCCTGGCCCGGGAAGCACTGGCCTATTACGACAGCATTCGCCTGACCTTGCCGCTGAATCAAAGCATGGCAGCCAAGACCGAGGCACTGGAAGAGGCCGTTACCGCCTACCAGAAAACCGCGAGTTACGGCGTGTCGTCCTTCTCCACCGAAGCCGGCTATCAGATTGCACACATCTACGCGCGCCTCGGTCGTGACCTGATGGAGTCGGAGCGACCAGAAGGATTGTCGGAACTGGAGTTATCCCAGTACGAGCTTTTGCTGGAAGAGCAGGCCTACCCGTTTGAGGACAACGCCATCGACATTCATGAACAGAACGCCAGCCGCGCCCGCAACGGCATTTTCGATGAATGGGTTCAGCGCAGTTACGAAGCCCTGAAAACCCTGCTTCCGGGCCGCTACAACAAACCTGAAATCACCGTAGAGGTTGTCGATGAGCTGGGTTAGGTCATTCCAGGGGTGGACGCGAGTGGGCCTGCTGCTGGCTGTCGTGCTGGTGGCCGGTTGTGCGTCCTCGCCCAAAACCGACCCGGCAGATGTGGCGGAGGCAGAGCGCCAGGCCCGGGAGGCCGAGTTAACGCAGGACTTCAGCGAGGCGGTTGCCTTGCTCAGGGGAGGGGATACCGATAACGCGCGGAACCTGTTTGAACAGATCCATCAGGCCGACCCAGAGCGAACCGGACCCTTGGCCAATCTCGGCATTATTGCACTGCAAGAGGGCAACCCCGAAGCCGCTGAAGGGTATTTCCAACAGGTGCTTGAGCGCGACCCGCAACACAGCGCAGCGTTGACCCATCTCGGAGTCATGGCCCGGGAGCAGGGCGAGTTCGAGCACGCTGAAACGCTTTACCGGCAAGCCCTGGAAGCCGATCCGAATCACCTGCCGGCCATGCTGAATCTGGCCATCCTGCTGGATATCTACCTCGGCCGGCTCGAGGAGGCTTTGCCTCTCTACGAGCAGTATCAGTCGCTGGCGGAAGAGCCGAATCCGCGCCTCAAGGACTGGATATTCGATGTCAGGAACCGCTTATGACCGCTAGAAAACACCTACTCAGTCTATTGCTGTTGATCATCGCATTTCCCTGCGTCGCCCAGGACGGTGTTGTAACGATCGAAGGCACGCGGATCCGGGGCGACCAGGAAGTGCCGACAGTGCTTTACCTGGTGCCCTGGCAGGCGCCGGCGGTGCAGTCACTGGCCCGGCCGGACGAGCAGTTGATGCTCCAGCGCCCTATTGCGCCGCTGGAGCGCCAGGAATTTCAGCGGCTGGTGTCCTATCATCAGTATTTCCGCACCTCAGCGGAGGATTCGACGGTGTCCGGACGTCCTGACTCAACGTCAGAGTGAGACGTGTGTCACACATTGTCTGTGCACATACGCATGTAAAAACAAACCGCTACAAAGACTTGCGTGAACTTACCCCCACCGGGGCCGTTGCCGCATACACTAGCCAGCAAATACGGACTATGGAGTGCCCTGAAAATGATTGAAACTGCCGTTCGCTTCTTCCAGGAAGGTGGCTTTTTCATGTATCCGATCGCCATCGTGCTGATTATCGGACTCATCGTTGCCGCTGAACGTTACATATACCTGTCTGCCCAGAAGATCACTAATCGTCGTGATTTCAACCGGTTGCACCACATGATTGGTGGTAAGGATCTTAAGGGCGCGCTGAACTACGCTACTGAGTCTGGCAGTGCCATGGCCTCCATGATCGGTTTCGGCCTCCAGCGCCTGGCCCGTCGCCAGTCCCGGGAAGAGATCGAGTACGCGATGGAAGAGGGGCTTCTGGAAGTCATGCCCCGCCTTGAGAAGCGTACCCAGTATCTGTCTACGCTGGCCAACATTTCCACGCTGATGGGCCTGCTCGGCACCATCATTGGCCTGATCGCGGCCTTTACCGCGGTTGCTGCGGCGGACCCGTCTCAAAAGGCGAGCCTGCTGTCCCAGAGTATCTCCGTAGCGATGAACACGACGGCCTTCGGCCTGATGTCTGCGATCCCGCTGCTGTTGATCCACTCAGTGCTCCAGACCAAGACCAACGAAATCATCGACAGCTTCGAGATGGCCGGCATCAAGGTGCTGAACCTGATCACCGACGGAACAGGCGCAAGGCCGCAGGCACCGGCTGCCGCCGCTGCCCGCCCAGCAGAGCCTGCTTCCCGTGCGGCCAACCCCGCCGGGTCAGTGGCGTAACGGTTCAATCAGGGAGCTAAAGCCATGAGGCGTAAGCATCGTCGGCTTCGCAGCGAAGCGGACCTGGATATCACACCGTTCATGAACCTGATGATCGTGCTGGTTCCGGTCCTGCTGCTGAATATGGTGTTTGCACACACCAGCGTGCTGGAGCTGAACTTCCCAGATGTGGATAGCAGTTCCGTAGAAGAACAGAAAGAACTCCAGTTACAGGTCGTCATTTTCGAAGACCAGCTTGTGGTGTCCGACAACCAGGGCGGCGTGATCAAGACCATTGCCAACCGCGAAGCGGCCCACGACTTCGAGATGCTCGGTAAGGTCATGAAGGAGCTTAAGGGCAGGCTCCCGGACAAACGCAACATCATCATTATGCCGTCCAGCGATACCTCTTATCAGACGCTGGTGTCGGTCATGGACAAGGTGCGCTCTTACGAAGCGGTTGTCGCAGGTGATGTCGTTGAGGCCGAGCTGTTCCCCGAGATCTCACTGGGCGACGCACCGAAGAGGGCTGAACAGTCATGAAAGAGTCTGCGAAAGCCAAACGCCTGAAGCGCCATCATCGGCGGGGCAAACAACAGAGCAAGCTGAACCTGGTGTCGTTGATGGACATCTTTACCATCCTGGTGTTCTTCCTGATGGTGAATTCATCCTCCGATGTGCAGGTGCTGAACCAGGACAACGCCATCAAGCTGCCGGACTCCAGTGCCCAGCAGCCCCCGGGTGATGTGCTCGCGCTGACGGTCACGGACAACGATATCCTGGTGAACGGCCGTGTTGTGATGAAGCGGGACGTGCTCCAGGCCTTTAGTGGTCAGGTAGAGCCCGCCCTGAAAGAAGAGCTGGATTACCAGGCCAGCCGTTCCAGTGCTCCGGCGCCGGATGCAGGTCGGCCCATCACTATTCTTGCCGACCGCGAACTGCCCTATGAGCTGCTGAAGAAAATCATGTCCACCTGCGTGGACGCGGGCTACGCCAGTATTTCGCTGGCCGTAAACCAGAAAACAGAGCAGGGAGCCTAGCTGTGGCAGAGTATCGTCAGGGATTGCCCTGGAATCAGGAGGCGGGAGAACGCAAGCGCTTGTTTGCGGTTGCCACCCTCGTGGTCCCGCTATTCCTTGTGGCGGCCGCGTACATCACCTGGGTTGAGTTGCCGGAGCAGGACCGCAAAGAGCGTGAAGCCCTGCCGCCGCAATTGGCGAAGCTGATTGTTGAGAAACAGGAACCGCCACCACCCCCGGAACTGAAAGCGCCGGAACCCGAGCCTGAGCCCGAACTTGAACCAGAGAAGCCGGAACCGAAAGAGCAACCCGTTGCCGAACCCGAGCCCCAGGTACAGCCGCCCGCGCCGGAGCCTGAGCCAGAACCCGAACCCGAACCCGAGCCCCAGGTGGCGGAGAAGCCGGAGCCAACGCAGCAGGATGTCGAAAAAGCCCGGGAAAAGGCAAAAAACACCGGTATCCTCGCCATGGGCGATGAGCTCTCCAAGCTGAGTGCGCTGGGTAAATCCGTCAAACTGGATACACCGGCCACCGTCACAACGGCCGAACCAATCGCCCGCAAGACGGGTGATACCCTGGCACAAAAGGCTAACACCGGCCGCAGCTCCGGCGTGGATGAATCCGGCCTGACCCGCGAAACCCGCGAGGTTGCGCTGGCAGAACGGCAACGAGCCCAGGTAGAGGAAGCGGAAGAAGTGGTCGCCCAGGCGAAAGCCGCCGAGCGTGAGCAGCAGGCCGCTGCCAGCAAGCGCAGCCGCGAAGAGCTCCGTCGCACCATGGACGCCAACAAATCGGCCATCTACAGCATCTACAACCGCGAACTGCGCCGCAAACCCTCACTGCAGGGTAGCGTGACGCCGGAACTGGTGATCGAAGAGAATGGGGCGGTCTCAAGCTGTTCGGTGGTGGAATCCACCCTGAACGAGCCAGCCCTTGAAAAGAAAATCTGCAACCGCCTGCGATTGGTGGATTTCGGCGCCCGCCCGGGTGTCGACAGGACGACTATTCGTTATCCGATCGAACTGCTCTCTGGTTGAGCGGACGCTATTGGCTACCGAGTCCCGGCCACCAGGCCGGGACTAACCTGCAATCAGCGATTAGCGGCGATCGGACGAGTGGTTGATGCCATCCGTGGTAGGAATATCGCCCAACTCAAAGGGATTTACCCCCTCTATACACGCCACGTTCACCCCAAACTGATTCGGGTTTGAGCGCCGTCTATGGTGTGTATAAATCCCGCAGGTAGCGCAGAAGTAGTGTTCAGCGGTTTTGGTATTGAACTGATAGAGCGTCAAATTCTCCGCGCCCTTTAATATCCTGAAAGCATCTAACGGAACCGAGGTCACGACAGCGCCACGACGTGCGCACATTGAGCAATTGCAACGGCTCAAGTCCTCAAAGCCACCGGGAAGATCAACTTCGAATTGGACACTGCCGCAATGGCAGGCGCCGCGATTTAAACCTTTTACATCCATGCCGGGAGACCTCCTTTAGGGGGAATCCATCCCCTCACGAATAGACTCACCCCGTGCCTGCGATTATTGTGCATGTGCCGTAATTATGATTGTGTTGAATCCTTCATCAGGTGTGGGGGCAACAAAGTACTTTGTAACGAGCTCAAACATCTCTTCCGTATCAGTTGCCGCTCTCTGTGGCTGCTCTATTCGCCTTTTTGCGATTTGCCCCAAGCAAATCTCATTTGGCTGATCGATGTAAATCAGCTCGTGAGGGGCCTGGATCTCAGAGAAAATGCTTTTAAACCACTCTCGTTGCGAAATTGTATTTGCAGGAAAGTCCATTACTACGTTAGTTCCCGCCGCCAAGATCGATTGAGTCAGCTTCTTCATTTGAGGCTTGAGCCGACCAGCATATTTTACGTAATCTTCCAGTGTCTTGATGCTATCCGGATAGACTGACGCAAGCCACTCGTCTTCAGAAAGCAGCACGGCGTTTCGCTCATGGGCAACTTCAAGAGACTTTGTCGTTTTACCTGCCCCCATTTTTCCACAGAAAAATGTCAATACTCCTTTGTTCATTTCTTGCCTCGTATTGTATAACGCTGATTTTCAGCGGCAGTCTTGTCAGAACGAAGCGGCGACAAGACTCTCCGTTGGAGGCACGCCTGGGCCGGAACAAACTGAAACTACTTTCACAGGCTCGCCTTGAATGTCACCTTCCCTCCCTGCATAACGCCCCCATTGCCTTGGTGTGTTAGACATTTCCTACCGGAGTACTCAGTGCCTGTTCCGCCCCCAAACCAGCGTTATCGCCACGCTAACCACAGCGGAGGCGGCCAGGGCACCAAGGAAGGGCGCCAAGGTAGGGATGCCACCGGGGAAGCTGGCGGCCAGGAGGCCCGCCGTCAGACTGCCACCAGTCATCCAGCCAGGAATGATCGCCCCCGCCAGGCCGGCCAGGCCGCCAAATACGGCTGCGGTAGTGGTCATTCGCTTCCACAGCCCCATCAATACCGGTATCACCGCCGTTGCGCAGAGCAGGTCGGCGATCAGGAACAATCTCAGTACCGAGACGCCTTGGAGTGCGACTATTACCACGGGAATCATCAGGAGGACGGTTACCCATCGTGCCGATATGATGGAGAGCCCCTGTTTTTCGGTCACTGCCAGGGAGGCCAGGGCGTTCTGGAGTGTGTCCACGGACGAGGCTACTAATGTGAGGGCCAGTACCAGGGCGGGAATGGTCAGCCATGCGGGGGCGCCGGATAGTAGTGCAAAGAAAGGAATGGGTGGAGATCCGAGATCTGCACCGCTCATGGCGGAGGCAATGCCCAAGCCGCCGACCACGGCAACCACGATAATAGTCACCAGGCCGCCCAACAAGGCGCCGCTGCGTAATGCCGAGGTATCACGGGCGGACCACAGACGCTGCCAGTAGCCCTGGTGGAACAGGTTGGCGGCGGTTACGGCGATCACCAGTGTCAGGGCAACGCCCAGGGCACTGCCTACTGGCGCGGAGGGGGCGTCAGCCATTTGCAGTTCCGGTAGCCGGTCCATTGCCACGAATCCGACAATGGCCAGTAGCCCGATCAGCAGGAACGCCTGCCACTGGTCCGTGACGATGCTGGCTCGCAGGCCACCCCAGGTGGTGTATATAAGTGTGGCAACGGCCACGCCAAGCACCGCAAGGTTCCCATTCACGCCCGACAGCAATGAGGTGATGGCGCCGATGGCGGTGAGTTCGGCGGTGAGGAAGCACAGCATGTAGAGCACGGAGATCAGCGACACGTAGCGGCGAACCGATGAGCCATAACAGGCCTGGGCAAACTCGCCAATGCTGCGGCCCTGTGGCAGGTAGCGCCGGATGGCCGGGCCACAGAAGGCAAACACGATAAAGGGCAGGGCGGCGCCAAGGGCGTAACCGGCCAATGCCACCGGCCCCACCAGGGCGCCAACTTCCGGGGGCGCGAAGAGTATCCAGCCGCCCATACCCGACGCCAGGAAGGATAGCCCAAGTGCCCGGGCGCCCTGACTGTTGCGGGCCGTCACGAAATCATCCAGGCCGCCATCGGCCAGGCGAGCCCGCAGCCCGAGCCAGGTGAACAGAACGAGTGCAGCCGCCAGGGCAGCTACCGTGGTGTAGAGCATGGTGTGTTTCTCCGTTAATCATAAAGCCGGGAATAGTGACATATTCCACGCGGTGCTGCGATTGACTGTCTGTCTTATGCTTTACTGTATTAAGTCACCATTCGGAATTGAACCGACGGGGGAGGCCCCACCCAATGAGTAATCGCAAATCGGAACTGGAAACCCTGCGTGCCGACCTTAAGGCACGCCTGTCAAAGTATGAAGCCCACCAGCATCGCCAGGGTGGCGCGCTGGAGAAAGACTTCGAAGAGCAGGCCGTACAGACCCAGAACGACGAAGTGGTCGATTCACTGGAGACGGAAACCCGCAACGAGCTGGCCCAGATCGAACACGCCCTTGAACGCCTTGCTGAAGGGCTCGGGGACGAATGTGAGGGGTGCGGCGAAGACATTGATCCACGGCGCCTGCAGGTTCTGCCCTACACCACAGTCTGCGTGAAGTGCGCCGAAGACTGAACCCCTATCACTCCCCCTGAATCTTGCTGAGCAGGTCTTTGGCCAGTTCAATGGCCTCTGACCGGTGGCTGATGTTCTGCTTCTGGTAGAGGCTGCGAATGTGCGTCTTCACCGTCGTGGAGGCGACTTTCAGGTGTTCGGCGATCTGGTCATTCGAGAGGCCGGCGTGGATCAGACTGAGTATCTGCCATTCCCGGCGGGTAAGGGGAGATGTGCGGATCAGTTCGGGTACATCAGGCCGGTCGATAATATCCTGTATGATGGCTTCGTCCAGTGAAATCCGGATGGCGCGGCTGAAATCCCGTTGTTGCTGTGCCAGCTGGATCAGACGTTCGGCGCGCTGCAGTTCCATTCCGTCAATGGCTTCGTCATTGATCAGCGCTTTCAGGATCACGATCAATACCTTGCCCATACGCAGGAAGCTGCCAACGGCCCCGGTGGTGCTGGCCAGTTGGAGCGCGGCGACCATGTGCTTCAGGGCGTTCTCACGGTCTTCAGTGTCCCAGTAAAGCAGCGCCAGCGCGATATGGTTGCGGTTGAGGTCGGTTTTAAGACCCACCTGTTCCGCGACGGCTTGCAGTCCTGTCAGCAGAGGCTGCGCCTTGCTGTACAGCCCCAGGCTCATGTACGCCCGAGCCCGGTTGCGACCGTTGCACTGATTGAAGTGGTTGGTCGCTGTGGTGGGGTCGACGGGCGGTGCGATGGTCAGCCAGCGTTGTATGGCTTCCCGGTCCCGAACCGCATCCCAGTAGGCGAGCATGGTGGCGTGGGCATTGGCGACCCAGTCCAGATGATAGTCGCCGGAGGCGAGCATTTTCTGCATCTTGGCGATGTAGTCCGCGCACAGGCTTTGCCGGCCCCTGGCATGGGCCACCTTGGCCAGCGATGTATAGCTTTGCACGTACCAGCGCTCGCCCTGGGCTTCCAGGATCTCGATGCCCTGGAGCGCACACCGCTCAGCATTTTCCAGATGGTGCCATTCCCACATGATCTGACTGCGGATGCGGAACAGGAATTCCAGTATCGGCAGGTGGTTGAGGTGGTTTTCCTCGGCGTACTGGAAACCCCGTTCCTGGATGTTGTAGGCCTTCTGCAACAAGCCCATCGCAACGCTGATTTCAGACTGCTGACACAGTGCCCAGAGCACGTTCTGGTGGGCTTGGTGCGCCCGGGCGAGGTGTTCGGTTTCCTGCATGCGGGCGAGGGCTTCTTCCAGTTCGCCCTGGACAAACAGAGCTTCCCCAATGACAGAGGCCGCCGCCACCCGGGAGGTGGGCAAGTAGCGGGCTTCCTGGTCGATGGCCTCGCGGGCGAGGGCCAGGGCACGTTCTCCATCCCCATAATTCATGGCGACCTGGGCACGAATGGCACTGAACTCACCATGCACGGCGCGCTGGGTGTCTTCCGTCATGGATGCTTCCAGACGGGTTTCCGCAGCCGACAACCAGTTTTCAACTTCGTCAAACTTGTACTGGCCCTGGGCCACCCAGGCCCTGAGCAGTGTCAGCGTCGGATCCTGGGCAATCACATCCTGGGGCAGGGCGTCGAGGCAACGCTGCAGCAGGATAAACTGGCCCTCGGTGAAAAACTTGCGGCCGTGAATGGTCAGTACGCGGGTGATACGGTCCGCGTCGTCGGCGGCGATGGCGTGGCGGGCGGCCTCTTCGGCGTGGTCCAGTTCCAGCCAGGCGTCACTGGCCCGTTGGTGCAGCTGTTGGCGGTTTTCTTCGGTGGTGCAGCTCAACAGGTGCTGGAGATAGACGGAAAACAGCGGATGGTAGCGGAACCACAGGGCGGAATTGTCCACGGGCGTGATAAACAGCCCCATGGACAGAAGGCCACTGAGCAGGGCCTGGCCATTGCTGTCGTCCATCACCCGCATGACCATCCGCGCGTTGAAGCGGTCCAGTATGCTGGTGCGTAGCAGGAATGTTCGCTGCTGTTCCGTCAGCCCCTGCCCAACCAGTTCGTCAAAGTAGTCAAAGATGTGCTGGTTGCCGTACTCGAGCTGATCCACAAAATCGTTGAATTCGATGCTGGTCAGTGCGGATGCGGACAGAAGCTGGAGTGCCGACACCCAGCCTTCAACCCGCCTGACAGCCCGCTCGATGCTTTCCCGCGAAATCTCGAACGGCAATCGGCTGTCAAAGTAGCTCTGTGCTTCGTCTGCACCAAAGGCCAGATCCCGTGAGGTGATCTCGGTCATCCGTCCCTGCATCCTCAGTTGCGCGACGCCAATGGGTGGCACCGTCCGGGTGATCAGGACGAGCGTCAGGCAGGCAGGTTGATGCCGCAGCAGGAAGCGCAGTGCGTTGTGTATGACCTCGTTGTCAATCAGGTGATAGTCGTCCAGCACCAGATACAACGGTTCCCCGTCCAGGGGAAGCTCGGCCAGAAGGTCGGTGAGAAAAACCTCCAGATCGTCGTACCCCTTCTCCTGCAACTTCCGCAGCGTGGCCTTGCAGCTGCCGGGAGCTGCAACCTCAAGTGCCTTGGCCAGGTAGCCTGCAAATCGGGCCGGGTCGTTGTCGCCGACCTCCAGGCGATACCAGGCGCTGGTGGCCTCCAGTGCCTCAAGACGGTCCGCCACCGTGGTGGTTTTGCCATAGCCCGCGGGCGCATGCACCAGCAGCAGGCTTACCGGTTCCAGGCCGTGGAGAAGATCGTTGAATTTTTCCCGGTGTAAAAGGGCGGGTGGTGGTTGTGGGCTCTGGTTTTTGGCAGCGATGAACGTCAGTTGTCCCGGATTCAGTGTTGTTGTCATCAGGATCTTCAGTAATTGGTGTCAGACAGTGGCAAAGAATGTGATACCGGCTTTGTGGCTCTGCGTCAACTTCCCGTTGTCGCTATTTGAGGGGCATGAACCAGTTCTCAAAACCGGCAGGGAGGGCCCCTTCTGCAGCGGCAGATTTGAGGCACAGTTATCTTTAAGGCGTTAGCGATTTCGGTATCTTACCGTAACAAGATGTAACTCGGAAAACGTGATGTCTAATAATAACAGGGACTTCGTCTGACCATGCTGCTGGTACTCGCCGGATCCATCCTCACTTTCACTATGGCCCAGGAGGCGGTCGTCGTGGAGCCTTATGAACAGGGCACCATTGTGATTGAGCAGGATTTTGACACCAGCCCCATTGAGTTGAGAACCGACGCCCGGGTGGAACCTCTGGTGGAGCAGAAGTTCCGGAATATCGTGCGTCAGGCTTACGACTACAGCTGCGGTAGCGCCGCCTTGACCACGGTTCTGAATTTCTACCTCGGTAGAAACCTTGGTGAGCGGCAAGTCATGGAGGGGCTACTTCACTACGGCGAGAGTGAACGGATTGTGCAGCGCCGCGCCTTTTCCATGCTCGACATGAAACGTCTCGTTACCGCCCTTGGTTATCCCTCTGGCGGGTTCCGCGCCACGATTGATGACCTGATTGACCTCGATCACCCGGCCATCGTTCCCATCCAGCACGCCGGTTTCAAGCACTTCGTGGTGCTGCGCACCATCCGCGACGGCCGGGTGTATCTCGCCGATCCGGCGGTCGGCAATATCTCCTTCACGCTCGCCCAGTTTGAAGAGAGCTGGGACGACAACGTGCTCTTCATTGTGTTCCCCGGCAGTGACAAGCCGCTGGATTACCTGGAGTTGAAAGAGGAGGACCTCCGGTTTGTGGACGACCAGACATTGACGTTGCTGGCGTTGCAGAAGTTACCCGAATTCCATGAATCCACGGAACGCCGGATCAGAAACATGCTGGAACGCCAGAAGAATAATCCGGACGGCAGCGTTGAGAATACCCGGAAGCAGCTGTTCTACCGGCGCCATTAACGTGCCGGGCGCAAAGCCGGCACACAGGAAACAATACAATTAGAAATAAGGGAGTCAGGATGAATCGTTGGTTAGTGCGAGGTTTTATCCTTTTTTCCGTGACTGGCCTTTTACCAACCATGGCATTGTCGCAGGAAGGAAACGTAGACGAGGCGAGGGAGGCACTTGCCAGGCAGGAGGGTGACGAGGATTCATCCAAACAGTTGGAAGAGGTGTTCCAGGCAGCCGAGACCAGCTACTCGTTGCAGAAGAAGGGCACCCATTCCCTGAACTACTCGTTCGATTACTCCTACACCGGTGACCAGCGTCTCGACCTGGCGATCACCGACGGTTCAGTTCGCAACCTCGATGTGGTGCCGTCCGCGACCCACAACTTCACCAATGCGTTTTCCTACGATTATGGCCTGCTGGATAACCTGACTGTCGGTGCGCGGATACCCCTGGTGGTTAAGTACGATACCCAGGATGAACTGAACATCTACGATTTTGGCGATATCTCCGCGACCGCTCGCTGGCAGCCTTTTGCCTACGTGCCGGGCAAGATGTCCACGACGGTCTTCGGCACTTTCACAACCAAGACGGGTGTCAGTCCCTACGAGATTGATATAGACGAGCAACTGTCCACCGGTAGCGGCTACTATTCGGTTGCCGGCGGCGTAAGTTTCTCAAAGGTGTTGGACCCGGTGGTTGTGTTCGGGTCTACCAGCGCTACCTACAACCTTCCTGAGAGGGACCTCCAACAAGTCCGGGGCGCCAGGGTGTTACAGGAACTGGAACCCGGCTTCGGGCTTTCCGGCTCCGCCGGTTTCGCCTATTCGCTGTCCTACGACATTTCCCTCAGCATCTCCGCCCAGTTGAGTTACAGCGACCAGACCATCCTGTCCTTCAGTGATGGCACTCAGGCCGTTGCTCAGGACCAGATGAGTGGCTTCCTCAGTATGTCGCTGGGTACCCGCGTGAGCGATACCACCATCGTGAACACCAGCCTTGGTATTGGCCTTACCGAAGACGCACCTGATTTCTCGCTGGGCGTGTCCCTGCCCATCAGATTTTCAGGTCTCAAAGAGTGAGTTCAGCCTCTGACGTTTTACGGGAAGGGAAGATTTCATGGGAATAACCAGCCACAAGAGACAGATTGCCGCTGCCATTATGGCAGCCTCGGTGACCTGTGGTGTCGAGGCGCAGCTGGCACAGAACCTGACCATTCATCCCAAGGCATTGGCCCTGGGTAACGCCGTGACGGCCGATCCGCCCGGTATTATGGCGATCCATTACAACCCGGCGGGGCTGACCAAGCTGGATGGGCGTCAGCTTGAAGTTAACCTGATGAGCGTTTACCTGGACATTGACGCCGATTTCCACGCCCCGGATGGCTACGAGATTTTCGGCATTGATGGCCTGGAAACAGACCCTCTCACTGGCAAACAGCGTGACCCGGTCGCAAACAAACACAGCCATACCAACAATGTTGCCCTGTATCTCCCGGGGTTTGGCATATTGCGGGCGCCGCCTGGCCCCGCCGTCGCCCCGTCTGCCGGTATCAGCATCAACCCGCCCGGGTCGAAACTGACCTTTGGCAACGCCTTCTACCTGCCCCTGGCCGCCGGCTTCTATCGCGACAAGGACGACCCGGGGCGCTATATGCCACAGGCAACGGCCTTGCAGCGGACAACTTATCTGTCGCCAACCGTTGGTTACAAGATCAACGACGAGTGGTCCGTGGGTGCCGGGATCCATCTGTCGCATATGGGGGTTGCCGCAGATCAATACATGCGCGCCCCCAACATGCTATTGGGCGTTGCGGAGGTCCTTCAGGATGCCTTCAACTGCGAAAGTGGGGATGAGCCTCTGCAGCCATGGCTGGCCCTTTGCGGGGGTAATGTCGGGCCCTGGGACGACATTGGTGCCTTGAGTATCAACGTGCAGGAAACCCTGTCACCCACCTACGCGCTGGGTGTGATGTGGGAACCCAATGAGTGGTTCGCCTGGGGGGCGAGTTATACCTCCGAAGCCGACATGAATATGAAGGGTACTTTCGAGATAGAGTACACCGACGACTGGTCCGGCTTCTGGCAGAGCGTCAACGGCTCGGTGCTGGGTGCCATCACCTCGGCTATCCTGAGCTTGCCGTCCGGTGCCCCAAGGGAAGCGGGCAACGTCTCCATGGACCTGACCTATCCCCAGCATTTCCAGACCGGCATCAGCTTGGATGTCCATCCCAAGCTGACGGTCAATGTGGACGTTGGCTGGACGGACTACAAGCAGTGGGACGCGTTTGTGTTTCGCTTCGATCGTAACCTGGAGTTCCTGAACGCCGCGCGGATTCTGTCACCGCAGAACGCCACTCCCAACACACTGAGGTTGCCTCTCGGTTTTACCGATCAGTGGAACTGGGGTTTTGGGCTGGAGTTTCATGCGTCGTCCCGTCTGGACCTTCGCGCGGGTATGGAAATCCGGGATTCGGTAATTCCCGATGACCAGCGCCAGATTATGGCGCCGTTCGGCGGTGCAAACCTCTACAGTATTGGTATGGGGTATCGGTGGGATAAGGATACTGAGATCGACATGAACCTGAGCTATCTGCAATCCATAGAAACGGTTCCTGCCAACGGCAGTTGTAACCTAAACTGTGACAATATTACCAATATCATCTACAACCCCTATGCGGGGCTGGATGTGAAAACCTCGCTACGAGTTGTCACGGCAGGTCTCAGTTTCCGTACCAAATTCTGACGCAAACGCGTTTACGAACAGGGTGTTTCGCCCCGATGTCCAAATGCCATTTTATGGTTATCGCTTGTCTGGCTGTCGTTATAAGTGGCTGCCAGTTGTCTGGCCCCGACGCCTCTGGCAGCCGCGAGGGTTATTTTACCTGGGTGGACGAGCAGGGGCGGGTAAGACAGTCGCCAATACCGCAGAGCACCGGTGAGAGAGATAAGGGCGAGGGCAAGGAGGCAAACGCTGAGGATGCTCCCCCAACTGGCTCTGCGGACTCGTCGGCTTCCGGGGATGCTTCTTCCAGCGGGTACCACGAAGAATTCAATCTCGAAAACTATCCCGATGCCAATCAGCTCGAAAAAGACGGCTATGTTCGTCCGGGCGAACCCAAGCCTTATTTCACCTGGCGTGATGCCCAGGGCAATATTCGTGTCAGCTATTACCAGCCGGATAACCGGACCGCTGTCGAGAAGGGGCGCATCAAGCCGCCGATTCAACTGACGGAGGCCAGTATCCACCAACCGGGAGAAACGGTCGGGCTGCCGGGCCTGCCGGAAGATGCTGACCCCGAAGCCATGGCTGTCCTGGGAATCGATCCCGGAGAGGAACGTTTTTTCCAGCAGTGGGCAGGGCAATGCTGTCAGGCGCTGGAACGGTCGGAGCCTGAGCAATGGCAGGAAGGTCGTGAATTCGGGGTGTCCATGGGTGACGAGGCCCCCCGCCATTCATTCAGCACGGGTGAAAGCCATTACCGTCTGGTCAGGCTGCCGCCGCCGGAGCAAATTACCGATTTCATCCTCCACCTCAGGTCGTTCAACCACGAAGGAATGTTTGTGCCCTCGGTGGCGTTTCTTGATGCCTCGTTCGCCCCGGTTCGAATCGTGACTGACCTGGTTGCCAGCTATGTTCCTGAATCCTGGTACCAGTACGGCTACCTTCATGCTTACATTCCGGTGTTCCCGAGCCGGGGTGAGCGTTGGATGGTGATCTTCACGCGCGGGGCGGATCTGGCGGGGCAGACGGTTATCGAGGACAAGTACGGGCCCAAGGCCATCCCGCACACCCGTACCGGTGAACTCAGTCTCTCCCGGGCTGGCGAGTGACGTTCAGTCTTCCGGCTGGCTCAGGTCAAGCCATTGCTGTGACAGCCAATAATAGCTGCCATCGGGGGCCGGATGGGTGCAGTTGTAGCGAAAACGACGGCTGTTAAAGCTTCTAGGAGCCTTGAGAATGACTTTATCTCCACCCGATACCTGGAAGTCTACGCGCCCCTGGCCGGAGGCAAAACAACTCAACCGGTCGACGCTGATGGTGTTCGGTACGGTAAAAGCGAGGGTGGGCGGGTTCTCAGAGATAACGCCGTCCGGCAGCTTGTTGGCATCGACTGGCAGCGCCTTGCTACGTAGTTTGTCTTCAAGGCTGTTGAGTTGTCCGTAGGCGTTCGCCACCGGGAATCGGGGCAGACGTGTGGCGGCGGAAGTCTCCCCGATGGCGCCGGATTGCTGTCCAAAGCCGAGCCAGCCACGTGCCGCAATCTTGCGTAATAACGCGTCGTCAAACTCGCCGTAGGGATAGGCAAACATCGGAACGTTGGTCCCCAGTTTTTCGGAGAGTGTTTCCTGGGCCTCATCCAGGCTGCGATTGACACGTGCCTCCCAATCGTTATCGGATTCACCTGGGCGTTTTGCGAGGTGGCCGTGGTCTTTGCTGTGGTTGGCGATGGTCACGCCGTCGCGATCTCTGACTTCCTGCAACTGATCCCAGGTCATATAGCCATGGCTGCCCACGGCCTCGGTATTGACGAATATGGTGTACTCATACCCCCGCTCTTGCAGGGCTGGCGCTGCCTGTGAGTAGACGGATTCGTAGGCATCATCAAAGGTGATGGCAACCTGGGACCTGTCGTTCAGCTCACCCGCCAGTGCTGCGCGGGTTCCTGATTCAAGCGGAACGACCTCCAGCCCCAGATCCTCAATCATATCCAGTTGTCCCTGGAACAGGGACACTGACGTACTGGTGGAGGACGGCGTCGAGTCACTGACATGGTGGTACTGAAGCACTACCAGATCGGCATTGGCAGTGAGCGTGAACGCCGTGATGGGCAGGAGAAGGAGAGATCGGGTCATCATTCTTGGTGCCATTGGAGTGTCCTTGAAATCGGGAATTCCGGTGCAATCAGGTCCGAAAGTGTGCCTTGAGCACGGCGAAGGCCTGGTTTAGGTCCTGGATGGTTTCGGTTTCGCCACCCCGGTCCGGATGCGCATGCATAACTGCCCGCCGGAAGCGTTGTTTGACGTCGTCAAAGCCAGGGGGAATGGCATCAAAACCGAGGACGGCTGCGGCTTCACTCGCTTCTGTGGCGGCGGGTCGGTTGCCGCTGCGCCCGGCCCAGAAATCGTCCATCATCCGGTTTATGGCGTCTTCCGGCAGTTCGTACTTGGACAGGTCCAGGTAAAAATTCCGCAGTTCGTCCATGCGGTCGGGCACACCTGCGCCCGCCACCACAGAACTCTTGCGAAGTTGGATCACCAGTGGCGAAATGGTCAGGGTTTCTCCGCCGGTGGCGAGCTGATCCCGTAGCCGGTACAGCACATGGAACAGCAGGAAATGGACCGGATAGAGCTTGTCCGGTTCGCCAAAGTTAACCTCGCCAATCAGCTCCCAGGGCGGCTCTTGCAGGGTTTTGATAAGGCCCAGCTCGTTGATTCCGGCTGGGTGCCGACGAAGAATATGCTCGGTGGCAACCAGCAGGTGCTGAATCTGAAAATTCAGCGTCTCATTGGGCGCGTCACCATCCAGCGCCTTGGCGCCCTGTGTTGCGGTATCGGGTTGATTCATGCCCCAATGGTAGGCGACAGGGCGCCGTTACGGAAGAGGCATGTCCCGCTCCAACCCCTTCAGGAACAGGTTGGTCGCGAACCGGGTGGCATTCCTGGCCTCGGCCTCGGCCTCGGCGGGCCGATTGTGGGCACGGTAGGCCAGGCGCAAGCTGAGTTCGTAGCCTACCCCGAAGAAAGCGGCGCACAGGTACTCTTCGTCCATCTCCGGCAACAGGCCACGCTCAACGGCGTTCCTGACATCGTCCTCCAGGGAGAGCATGGCAAGCCCGAGAATGTCTGAGCCGAACAGTTCACGGATGGCACGATCGTTACGATGCGCCAGCTCGTAAACCAGGGGGTCGCTGGCGGTGGCCCGGAACAGCGAAAGGTATGCAAAGTAGATGAAGTCTTCAGCGGAATTGGCGGACTTTCGGCACTCGGTAAGGTTGTGATTGAGGCCGCTTAGGAAATCTGTCAGCAGAGCTGCAAAAATGTCCTGTTTGCTGGAAAAATAATTGTAGAAGGTGCCTGCCGCCAGGCCGGTACGGCGTACGATATCGCGGATGGTGGAGTTGTCGTACCCCCGTTCCCGAAAGCACTCCCGCGCCGCGTCAAGAATGGCACTGCGGTTGCGAATACGGTTGAATTCCCGTTTACCGGTGGCTTCCGGTTTTGTGTCTAACATATCCATGTCTGTATCCTGTCCCTGGAACTTTTGCACGCGTATAATCCGACGCTCACTGACCTTATGAACGACGTTTTCCTATGCCCGAAGCAATAACTGCCAACTCCGAAACCGCCCAGGCTCCTGAAGCGGAGCGCAAGCAGAAACTGGAACTGAACAAGCTGCAGAAGCGCCTGCGCCGGGAAACGGGGCAGGCGATTGCTGATTTCTCGATGATCGAGGCTGGTGACAAAGTCATGTGCTGCCTGTCTGGCGGCAAGGACTCCTACGCCATGCTCGATATCCTGCTGAATCTCCAGAAAAGCGCGCCGGTGCGCTTTGAGCTGATTGCTGTGAACCTGGATCAGAAGCAGCCCGGCTTCCCGGAAGAAGTGCTGCCTGAGTACCTTTCGGCTCTTGATATTGAGTATCACATCATCGAGAAGGACACCTACAGTATTGTTAAGGAAAAAGTACCGGAAGGGAAGACCACCTGCGGACTTTGTTCCCGCCTACGTCGCGGAATTCTCTATAATTTTGCGGAAGAACACGGCGTTACCAAGATTGCTTTGGGGCACCATCGGGATGACCTGCTGGAAACGCTGTTCCTGAACATGTTCTATGGCGGCAAGCTGAAATCCATGCCGCCGGTTCTGCACAGCGACGACGGCCGGAACACGGTGATTCGCCCGTTGGCATACAGCCGGGAGAAAGACATTGCGCGCTACGCCAGCTTGCGCGAGTTCCCGATCATTCCCTGCAACCTCTGCGGTTCCCAGGAAAACCTGCAGCGTCAGGTGATCAAGGACATGTTCCAGACCTGGGACAAGCAGCACCCGGGGCGCCTGGAAACCATGTTTCGGGCCATGTGTAACGTTGAGCCGTCACACCTCGCCGATACCTCCCTGTACAACTTCCGTGAGGGTCACCGCCATTCCGAGCCGGGCCAAAGTGCCGGGACGGTCGAGCCCCAAACACCCGATTTCGGACGGTTGGACGTGCTTAATATCTGATCAGTTCGAGCGGGTAGTCCAGCCCTTGTCTATCCGTGACCGGTATGCAAAAAGGCAGTGACAGGAAGGGTCCAGATACCGAAACCAATCAGCAGCAGTCCGGCGATCTGCCGAAAGCGTTGGTGTTCCCGCAGTTTTCGGATCCAGGTGGCGGCGTAACCGGTGGCCAGCATGGATGGCAGGGTACCGAGGCCGAAGAACAACATGGTGGTGGCCGCGCTGCCCACCGAGGGTTGCAGGGCAGCCCAGCCCAGGGTGCTGTAGACCAGCCCGCAGGGCAACCAGCCCCAGAGTGCGCCAAGGATGAGCGCCTGGTGGAAATGATGCACCGGGAGCACTCGGGCGGTGAGCGGTGACAGACGTTTCCAGACCGGGGCACCGATGCGTTCCACGTAGCGGATGCCTTGCCACCACTGCCCCATGGACAGTCCCATCAGGATCAGCAGTATCCCTGCCATTGTTCGAAGTATCGGGCCAAGTTGCGTCCAATAGGCCGAGGCGCTGGTGCTCAGCAGCGCGATCAGGGCCGCAATCGCTGCGTAGCTGCCAATCCGCCCGCCATTGAAGGCGAGCAGCATGGCGGTCTGGCGAACACGGAAGCCCCGGCCAACAGGCAGTGCCATGGACAGTGACGCGCTGATCCCTCCGCACATACTCAGGCAATGGGTGCTGCCGAGCAGGCCAATCAGGAAGGCGCTGGAATAACTCAGGTAAAGTTCTTCGCCCATCAGGATTTGTGGCTGTCGCCCGGCTCCTCGGCAGAGTTGGAGTTGGCATCCTGCTTGGGTTGTTTGGCGTCGTCCGGGATCATGTCTTTGTCATCGTCATAAAGGATGCGATGGGCCGGTCCATCAAGGTCATCGTATTGGCCGTTCTTGACGGCCCAGGAGAACAGCAGGATGCCTAGTGCCACCAGGATCAGCATGACTGGAACCAGGATCATTACGATTTGCACAGGGCTACCTCAAACGTATTGGGTGATTCAGTGTTCACGGTATCAGGACGTTGCTTCGGCGCCAACCGCCGGGGCGTGGGATACCGGGTTGCCTCGCTGCCTACCTAGCCGCATGGCATTGAGTACCACCACCAGTGAGCTGAGGGACATGCCGATGGCCGCCAGCCAGGGTGGAACCAGACCCGCTGCCGCCAGGGGCAGGGCGCAGACGTTGTAGGCCAGTGCCCAGGCCATGTTCTGGCGGATGACGCGGCGTGTGTCCTGGCCGGCTTTCAGGGCTTCGGACAGTTGCGTTAACTGCCCACTCAACAGCACTGCATCGGCCTTGAGTTGGGTCAGATCGGCAGCGCTTCCCATGGCCACGGACACACCAGCACCGGCCATGGAGGGCAGGTCGTTGAGGCCATCACCCACCATCATGATGTGGTGGCCCTGGTCGCGGAGGTTCTCCAGTACGCGGAGTTTCTCTTCCGGTGAGGCCTGGCCGATGGCTTCATCAATGCCGAGTCTGCCTGCTATCTGCTCAACGTGTCCTGAGCGGTCGCCGCTGAGCAGAATGGTGCGCAGTCCTGCATTTTGCAGGGCCTGGACGGCTTCTCTTGCATCCGGTCTGGGCTCGTCGTCCAGTGTGAACCTGGCCATCCAGCCACGGTCCGTGGCCAGCCATATCTCCATGCCTTTGGAGGTGTCGGCTTCCGGCGCCGGGCTACCCACCTTCTCTTCCACAAAATCCCGGTGGCCAATATAGAGGGGTGCCCCGTCTATCTGTCCCGAGAGACCACCGCCCAAGTGGTTTTGTACCTGCCTGGCGGCGTAACCGGGTATCTGGTGGAATACCCTGGCGATCGGGTGTTCCGAATGTTTCTCCAGGCTGGCTGCCAGTTGCCGGCATCGATCCGCATCAAGGTTGCCGAAGGTTCGGGTATCCACCAGGCTGAGCTCACCTCGGGTCAGGGTGCCGGTTTTATCGAAAATCACCGTGTCGATGGTGTTCAGGGATTCCAGAGTGTGTCCGCGTGTTGGAAGGAAGCCCAGCTTGCGAAGTCTCATGGTTGCCGACGTTATTGCCGTTGGAGTGGCGAGCGACAGGGCGCAGGGGCAAGTCACTACCAGTACCGAGAGCGTAATGTCGAAGGCATTATCGGCGCCGGCCATCCACCAGCCAATCCAGATGAGTGGGGCCAGGATCAGCACACGGCTGACAAACACGCCGGCAATTCGATCGGCCGCCAGCGCAACGGGTGGCTTCTCAGCCTGCACCCGATCCAGCACCCGCAAAATGCCGGACAGTCTGGTCTGTGTGCCGGCGCGGCGAACCTCAACCTCCAACGGGTTCTCGCCGTTGATGCTGCCAGCATGGACGGGGTCACCCTCGCTACGGGTTTCCGGCAGATATTCACCGGTCAAAGCCGCTTCGTTAAGGGTGGAGTGGCCGCTGACGATGACGCCGTCTGCGGGCAATGTTTCGCCAGGCCGGATGCGAATAACGTCGCCGGCAGCCAGGTCATGGGTGGCGACGATATCACTGCCGTTCCCCTGGATGCGGTTGGCGACCATGGGCTGGAAGCCGGCCAGCGCGTTGCCTGTCAGCCCGGCGCGGTAACGGGCCTGCATCTCAATGTAGCGGCCAAGCTGCAGGAAAAAGGTAAACATACAGACGGACTCGAAATAGACTTCCTCGCCGCCGAATACCGTCACCCATGCGCTGGCGACATAGGCTAGGCCAATCGCGGTGGCCACCGGTACGTCCATGGTCAGGTGACGGCTGCGAAGATCCCTGAATGCGTTTGTGAAGAACGGACGAGCGCTGTAAAGGACTACGGGGGTGGCGACCAGAAGACTGAACCAGCGGAAAAAACTGACAAACTCTGGCGACAGGTCATTCACCAGTTCGAAATAAAGCGGAAAGGCCAGCATCATGCTCTGGAACGAGCCTATCCCCGCGACAGCCAGGCGGACCAGTGCAGAGCGATGTTCGGCTTTCAGGGCTTTCTCGGCCTCATCGGCCTGATAGGGGCGGGCTCGATAGCCCAGTTCATGGACGGCAATCAGTAGCTGGCTGAGTTTTGAGTGCTCCGGGTTCCAGATCAGTCGCGCGCGCTGGGTGCTGTGATTGACGGAAAATGACACCACGCCCGGTTGCCTGGCCATGTGGTTTTCCAGCAACCATATGCAAGCGGCGCAGGTGATGCCGCTTACAAGCAGTGTGGCTTCCTGGCCAGCGGTAACGGGAGATACAAACGACTTCTGAACCAGGGGATGGTCCACTTCGAGGATACGGTTCCGTTCGGAATCGCTGAGTGCCTTCGGGGTGACGGCCGGCTCGGTGCGGAACTGGTAGAACCCGGTGAGGCCTTCGGCGCGAATGGTCTCACAGACCGCCTTGCACCCAACGCAGCAGAAGTGTCGCAACGCTCCTTCGAGTTCCAGGGTGATGGGTGGCGTTCCAGTGGCCGGCTCACCACAATGATAACAATCCAAGGGGATCACCCGCGGTCTTCTGTGACCGCACCGAGGCTCAGGGAGCGTTGCGATGGCAGGCTGGACTCACCTTTCAGTCGCCATTGGTTGTCCGGGCCACGCAGGTCAAAGTACCAGCGGCCTTCAATCGGCTGATTCAGGGTGGCGCTGTATAGTCCCTCGCCGATTGCCCGGAATTGTATGGTGCGGTCGTACTCCGACATGGTCGGGTGATACAGGCTCAGTATCAGGTAAGGGTAGTTCGCAGGGCCGTCGGCAGTATCCATGGAGAGGGTGATTTCCCGTTCGCCAAATGTCATATCTGCCGTCAGGCCCAGGTCTTCGGCTTTCTGGTCGCGTGCAATTGCCATGTTGATCCCGCGACCCTCCTTGGAATAGTCGTCGGTTACCATGGAGTTGTCGGTGTTTATCGCGACCGTAATGGCGATGGAGCACCAGATAATGGCGGCGCCGGGAAATATCAGCAGGAACCAGAGCCAGGGTTGCCGGTACCAGGGAACGACGGGTGCGTTTTCATTCATAGTGCTGTCTCTCAAGGCTGGTCTCCCTGGTTGGTGTCAGGGGATCAGCGATTTGGACCGACAAACCGGCTTTCGGTTTCAAGAACGAGCGATTCGTCGGATTGTGATTCAAGCGTGAAGACAATGGCATTGTTGCTTTCCGAGAGTTTCTCGGGCGCGACATCCACCACCGTCGGCAGTGCCCGGTTCTCACTGCTCGCCACCGTCAGGGTGTTCTCGGTCAGCAACCGGATGCCTTCCAGGCCTGAAACCGAGATCGTAAAGGTCTGGGGCACTTCCGACATATTGGCGACTTTGAGAGTGTAGGTATTCTCTACCCGGCCTTCACCATTGAAGCTGAAGAGGGCGCCTCGATCCCTCAGGACATCAAGCTGTGCCGGAACCCGGGTGGCAATTGTGAATACAATCGCGCCAACCATCAGCAGCAATACCAGCCCGTAACCAAAGGTGCGCGGTCTCATCAGCTTCGAGGTTTTGCCTTCCAGTTCGTTTTCAGTGGTATAGCGAATCAGGCCGCGCGGATATTCCATCTTGTCCATGACTTCGTCACACGCATCAATGCACAGCGCGCAGCCAATACACTCGTACTGCAGCCCATCTCGAATGTCGATGCCGGTAGGGCATACCTGAACACACTGGCCACAGTCGATGCAGTCACCAAGGCCCAGTTCCGAGGGTTCAATGCCTTTCTTGCGCCCGCCGCGGGGCTCCCCCCGGTTGGGATCATAGGACACCACGCGGGTATCGGGGTCGAACATGACGGACTGGAAGCGGGCGTAGGGGCACATATACAGACATACCTGCTCACGCAGCCAGCCGGCGTTCAGGTAGGTGGCGGCCGTAAAGAAGGCGACCCAGAAATAGGCCCAACCGTTGGCCTGCAGGGTGAACAGGTCGGTGATGAGTTCACGGATGGGGTAGAAGTAACCAACAAAGGTCAGGCCGGTGGCGAGCGCAATCAGTAGCCACGCGGAGTGCTTTGCGGATTTTTTGGCGATTTTCTCAGCGGAACGGGGCGCCTTGTCCAGCTTCATCCGCTTATTGCGGCTGCCCTCTATACGCTCCTCCACCCACATGAAGATAAATGTCCAAACGGTTTGGGGGCATGTGTAGCCACACCACACCCGGCCGAACAGCGTGGTGATAAAAAACAGACCAAAAGCGGCGATGATCAGCATACCCGACAGCAGGATAAAATCCTGGGGATAGAACGTGGTTCCGTAGAGGTGGAATTCCCGCGCCGGGAGATCGAAATGAATCAGCGGCTGACCATCCACGGTAAACCAGACGAACAGGAAGTACATGCCCATCAGAGCTGTCAGGCTGACATTCCGGATACGCTGAAAGAAGCCCTTCTTGACCCCTTTGACGTAGATCTTTTTGCGGCTGGCGTATAGCTCGACAGTTCCGGTGTTTTTATTGTTGTCGGAGGTGTCAGAGGATGGGTCAATCTGTTTGACCGGAATCTCACTGCTCATCGTTACCTCCCGATGATGTGGCGCCCTGATTCACAGTGGACTGTGGGGCAGTCGATCTTCTCAAGCCTTGGTCCGCAGGTGGCAGGTCAAGGGTTGAGCAGACCGGGCCGGGACAGAATCCCGGCCGGGTACTCAGTTGGACAGGCTGTAGACGTACGCAGCCAGGATCTGGATCTGATCGTCGGAGAGCCGGTCACCCTGTGCGGGCATCTGGTTCGCACGACCGTTTACCACGGTTTCCTTGATCCACTCGTAGGTGGAGCCGTACAGCCAGGTATTGTCGGTGAGGTTCGGGGCGCCCATAGCCTGGTTGCCCTTGCCGTCCTGACCGTGACAGGCCACGCAGGCCTGTGCAAACACCTGCTCGCCCTTGGCAGCGGCTTCCTCGTCTTTTGCCCGGTCGCTGAAACTGAGCACGTAGTTTACAACCTGATCAACTTGCTCAGAGGTCATGCCCGGCATGGTGCCCTTCGCGGGCATGTTGCCGTTACGCCCCTGGTGCAGGGTGGTCAGGATGGTGTCCGGGTCGCCGCCATACAGCCAGTCGTCATCCGTCAGGTTGGGAAACCCGAGGGAGCCGCGCCCTGCGGAACCGTGGCAGACAGCACAGTTGTTGGCGAACAGCCGCTGGCCCATTTTCATGGCGTCGTCGTTCTCTGCCAGCTCGGCCACCGGTGTGTCACCAAACTTGGCGTAGAGCTCGCCGTAACGGGCATCGGCCTGCTGCATTTCGGCCTGCCACTGGTTCTCAGCGGTCCATCCCAGCAGACCCTTGTAGTTACCCAGGCCCGGGTACAGGGCGAGATAGCCCAGTGCGAAAACACAGGTCGCGATAAAGAGGTAGTACCACCACTTTGGCAGCGGGTTGTCGTATTCTTCAATGCCATCGAACGAATGACCAACGGTTTTGTTGGTTTCAGTATCGGTGGTCTGGCCCTTGCGGGTGGCATACAGAAGCCACCAACAGCCAAACACGGTACCGAGCACGATCACGCTGATCCAGATGCTCCAGAAGGTACTCATTGCTTTTTCTCCGTTTGTTCCTGTTCAAGAGTACGCTTTTCCACGTCGTCATCCTCGAAGGGCAGGTGGGCCGCCTCGTCGTTGGGCTTCTTCCGGTGGGCGCTGTAGGCCCACCAGATGATGCCAAGGAACATGGCCATAATGACCAGTGAGTGAATGCCGCGTAACTCGTTAATATCCATGGGGATCACCGTTTATCTGAAATCACGGTACCAAGCTGCTGCAGGTACGCCACCAGGGCTTCGATTTCGAATTTGCCCCTGACTTCGTCGGCCGCACCGGCAACCTGCTCGTCGGTATAGGGCACGCCCAGGGTCTGGAGCGTTTCCAGCTTGGACTCGGTGCTGGTGTGATCGATGCGATTCTCGAACAGCCACGGGAAAGCGGGCATGTTGGATTCAGGCACAACGCTGCGGGGATCGTACAGGTGCTGGCGCTGCCAGGCGTCGGAGTAGCGACCACCGACACGGGCCAGGTCAGGACCGGTACGCTTGGAGCCCCACAGGAACGGACGATCGTAGACAAACTCGCCCGCAACGGAGTAGTGGCCGTAGCGCTCGGTTTCAGCGCGGAACGGGCGGATCTGCTGGGTGTGGCAGACGTGACAGCCTTCACGGATATAGATGTCCCGGCCTTCCAGTTCCAGTGCTGACAGGGGCTCAAGGCCTTCAACCGGCTCGTTGGTCTCGTCCAGGAAGAACAGCGGAACCACTTCTGCCAGGAAACCACCACTGATGGTGAAGATGATCAGTACGATCATCAGCCCCAGGTTCTTTTCAACAATTTCGTGTTTCATTGATTCTGTCTCCCGTTACGCCGCTTGCGCTGCTGTATTGTCCTGAGCAACGGCTTCCTTCTGACGCACGGTCATGTATACGTTGTATGCCATCACCAGCATACCGGTCAGGAAAATCACACCGCCAAGGAATCGCACGAAATAGCCTGATTCGGACGCTTCAAGGGCTTCGACAAAACTGTAGGTCAGGGTTCCGTCTTCGTTGACGGCGCGCCACATAAGCCCCTGCATAATACCGTTCACCCACATGGCAACGATGTAGAGTACGGTGCCCACGGTGGCCAGCCAGAAGTGGACGTTGATCAGGCTGACGCTGTACATGGCCTGAAGGCCCCACAGCTTGGGAATCAGGTGATAGATGGCGCCGATACTGATCATGGCAACCCAGCCCAGTGCACCGGAGTGTACGTGGCCAATGGTCCAGTCCGTGTTGTGCGACAGCGCGTTAACCGTCTTGATGGCCATCATCGGGCCTTCAAACGTAGACATGCCATAGAACGACAGAGACACCACGAGGAAGCGGAGGATCGGGTCGGTACGCAGTTTGTGCCAGGCACCCGACAGCGTCATCATACCGTTGATCATGCCGCCCCAGGAGGGTGCAAGCAGGATCAGAGACATTACCATGCCCGCGGTTTGGGCCCAGTCCGGTAACGCCGAGTAGTGCAGGTGGTGGCCACCCGCCCATACGTAGGTCGCAATCAGCGCCCAGAAGTGAACGATGGACAGGCGATAAGAGTAGATAGGGCGGTTGGCCTGTTTGGGAACAAAGTAATACATCATCCCCAGGAAGCCTGCAGTCAGGAAGAAACCGACCGCGTTGTGGCCCCACCACCACTGCATCATCGCGTCTGTCACGCCCGCGTAGGCGGAGTAGGATTTGAAGGCGCCCGCCGGTAAGGCCAGGTTGTTACCAATGTGCAGAATGGCCACGGTCAGGATGAAACCGCCGTAGAACCAGTTGGCCACATAGATGTGGGCAGTGGCGCGCCGCATGATTGTGCCAAAGAAAACCAGTGCGTAGGACACCCAGACAATGGCGATAAGGATATCAATTGGCCACTCGAGTTCTGCGTATTCCTTGGAAGAGGTGAGGCCCATTGGCAGGGTAATGATCGCCGCAACCATCACGGCTTGCCAGCCCCAGAAGGTGAACGCCGCGAGCCCATCGGAGATCAGTCGCGCCTGACAGGTACGCTGAACAACGTAATAGGAGGTGGCAAACAGTGCCGAACCACCAAACCCGAAGATGACGAGGTTTGTGTGGAGCGGCCGTAAACGACCGAAGTGAGTCCAGGAGAAATCCAGGTTCATCGAGGGCCAAACAAGCTGGGATGCGATCAGCACACCCATGCCCATGCCAACAATGCCCCAGACCAACGTCATGATGGCAAACTGTCTCACCACCTTGTAGTTGTATGTCAGGTTAGCATTTACTGTGCTCATAGCCTTACCAATGGGTTTAGAGTGGGGAAAATATGCGGGCGCAAGTATGGAGAAACGATTAGCTGTTTGCAATGACGTAGATCAACTCTGAAACTCTGTCAACTGGGTCTAAATCAGTAACATGGCGAATCTACAAGGGTAATCACGAATGCTCCAAAAGCGGTTTTTGATGTTCGGTTGATGCATTGCTTCCCGGAACACTAATGATAGTCATAATTCGGAGGTTTGGTGAATTCTGTAACCGTATTCAAAACCAGGGCGAAAAGTAGTGTGGCAGCGCCGGTGCTTGTCCTTGCACATGGCGCAGGTGCACCCGCCGATTCGCCGTTCATGGAGCTCCTGGCGGCAGCGCTTTCAGCGCAGGGCGTGACGACCGTCAGGTTTGAGTTCCCCTATATGGAGAAGCGGCGGGAGGATGGTAAAAAGCGGCCACCAGACCGCCAGCCAACACTGCTTGGGCATTTCCGCACGGTCATTGCAGAAACTTGCGCCGGCATCGACGGGCAGGCCGGCGTTTTTGTCGGAGGCAAGTCCATGGGGGGAAGAATGGCCAGCATTCTGGCTGCTGAGCCCGGCATTGACGACGCGGTGCGTGGTGCTGTGTGTTTCGGCTATCCCTTTCATCCTCCTGGCAAAAATGATCGGTGGCGGACGGATCATTTCCAGTCACTGTGCCGGCCAATACAGATCATTCAGGGAACGCGGGACCCTTTCGGCAAACAGGCAGAGGTTGAGGCGCGTGCACTGGACACCCTGGATAACGTAAATTTGGCGTGGCTGGAAGGTGGAGACCACGATTATCGGCCCCTGGCGCGACAGAGTGAGAGCCGGGAAGATCTGATTCAGCAGGCGGCGGCAGCAGCTGCGAGGTTTATGATCGGGCAGGAATGAGTCAGGAGACCTCGGGCGTCGCTTGCTCAGTCCGGTTTCGACCGCACGCTTTGGCACGATAGAGCGCCTCATCGGCACGCCGGAACAGATCTCGCTCATCATCCCCCTGGGATAACGTGGCGGTACCGGCGCTCATGGTCAGCGTAACCGGTGTGCCATCGTCCGCAGGCACGCGTATCGCAGCGATATCCTCAAGAATCCCTTCACAGACACCCAGAGCGCCATTCGCGTCGGTGCCGGGTAACAGGATGGCGAATTCCTCTCCGCCAAAGCGGATAGCAACATCACGGGGTCGTTTGACGTGGCGCCTGAGAATGTCGGCAATGTGTTGCAGGCAACGATCACCAAACTCGTGCCCCCAGGAGTCGTTGACAGCCTTGAAGTGGTCGGCATCCAATAGAGCAATGGTCAGGGGTTGACCAGTACGTCGGGCTTCGGCACAGAGTTCCGGCAGCAGGTTGTCCATATGACGGCGATTATGGAGCCCGGTCAGAGCGTCATTGAGGCTTAGGGTTGCCAGCTGCCGGTTTGCCTTTTCCAGCTCTCTCATGGTGCTGCGAAGCTGCGCGGTGCGTTCATGCACCTTTAACTCGAGCTCGGTTCTGGCGTTATGCTCTACGTCCAGAAGCTTTTTATTCAATAGCCGCCAACGCTGCACCATGGCGTAATTGAGCAGAATAACCTGTGCTCCAACGGCGGCCTGCATAAAGATTTCCCGTGCCAGGAAGTCAGCCAGGTAACCAAAGGCAGCCATTGAATAGATCAGGGCGCCTGCCAACATGCCAGACCATGCCACTACGTACCACTTGGCGGGAGAATATCCCTGGCGCCAGCGGATGATGCCAATGATAAACAGGCAGGCAATGATCAGCAGTGCAATCCCGGTATTCAATACGATGGATCTGTTGTAGGGCAACAGGAATGCCATGATGAACAGGCCTGCGCTGGTCAGGGCAAGCCCCGTCAACACCTTGTTCGCAATCGTGTTGGTGGGGATTTCGAGGAATGAGCGCCCGAACAGGGTCATGGCCAGCGAACTGATCGACATCAGCATGGGAATCGATGTATTGGCGAAACCGGTACTGTCGGGCCAGAAATACTGGTTGGCGAAACCGCCCATGGCGAACAGGAACAGCCCCAGGGATGCCATGTAAAAGGCGTTGTAGAAGTAGTAGCCGGTGCCGGAACTGAAAAAGAGCAGCAGGTTGAATACCGCAAAGACCAGCAACGCCCCATAGAAGAAGCCGTGCAGGAGGGTAAGGTGGTTGCTTTCCGCAATCGTCGTTTCCGGCGTTTTCAGCGACAGCGGAACGTTCAATGCCCCGCTGCTCTGAATCCGCAAGGTGATGGTTTGGGTTTCGCCAGCGCCGAGCGTGACGGGGAGCAGGAAATACCGGTAATCTATGCCCCGCGAGAGAAAGGGGTGCTGGTCCCCCGTGGTCAAGGCTGGTTCAACGAGTTCGCTGGAGCGCCAGAACGTTACTTCATCCAGCAGTGGGTAATTGAGCTTCAGGTACCAGAGCTTCTGGCTATCGTCGGAATTCCGAACATTGAGGCGAACCCAGTACACCGAATCGGTGTGGCTGAATACCAGATCGTGTCCCCTGGCGGATGTCCATTGAATATCGGCCGGCAGTTCACGGGGGGATTCGGCCCGATGTGCGGGCGTGTCGGGTGCTGCGCTCAGGAAGCAGACATGGTTCATCAACGCTTCCCGTTGCACCGGATCGTTGGCGTCCAGCGCCGGGCAATGAGGTGTCGTTCCCGGATGGGTCGCCAGTGACAGGTCCGTGACCAGTAATAGCCCGATCAGTGGGAACAGAAAGCGCAGGTACAGCGGCATTAAGGTATTCCTGCCAGCGGAAAGCCCAATAGTGTAGACAAATGCGGGCTGTGTATATGTTAAACAGATTCAAATTTGGGGTTTCTGGTGAGAAGCCCTGTCCAGGTGCCTAATGGAACAACTGATTGCAATTTGTCGTCCCGGGTTCGAGACGGAAGCGGGGCGGGAGTTAACCGACTCGGCTGCCAGCGGCGAGGTCTATGGTTACTTCGAGCCCTCTGTAAACCAGGGATTTCTGACCTTTCACTGCCCGGGGCCCGGGCAGGTGGAGATGCTGGTCCAGCGGCTGTCCATCGACCAGCTGGTGTTTGTCAGGGACTGGTTTGTGGTTTTAGCGGACGTAGCCCTGCCCACGTCGGATCGCGTCGGCGCCGTTATTGACGCATTGCGGTCCGTTGATGGGGCGATTCCTGTCTGTGCCCGTATTGAAATTCGTCTTCCCGAAAACAACGCTGACGCAGACCTCAGCAACTTCGCCCGCAAATGGGTTTCCCCACTGTCGAAAGCGCTCAGGGGCGCCGGGTTACTGGAGAAGGATTCGAAAGCTGAGTCGCCGGCACGGCTTGAAGTGTTGTTGACGGGGTTTGAACGCGCCATCGTCGGGTTCAGCCTGGCCAGCAATCGTGCGCGTTACGTCAGTGGTATACCAAGGCTTCGACTGCCCGCGTCCGCCCCCAGCCGATCGGCGCTGAAACTGGAAGAAGCGTGGAAGGTGTTCCTGCCCCCGGGCCAGGAACTGGACTACCTGGGAAGCGGCAAGCAGGCTGTGGATCTGGGCGCTGCTCCCGGTGGCTGGACCTGGCAACTGGTCCGGCAGGGTATGATGGTGACCGCCGTTGATAATGGGCCCATGAATGCTGAGTTGATGGCTTCCGGACACGTAGAGCATGTTGAGGCAGATGGTTATCAATGGAGGCCCCGGCGCGGTGTGGACTGGATGGTGTGCGATATCGTCGACCATCCACGCCGAACCTCGGAGATGGTCGTGCATTGGCTGTCTGCCAAGCTTTGTCGCTATACCGTTTTCAATCTGAAACTACCGATGAAAAAACGATACGACGAGTGGTTGGTGTGCAAGGACATCCTGGAAGAAGGCCTTGCACAGACGGAAATGAACTTCCTGCTGAGGGCCCGTCACCTCTACCACGATCGTGAGGAGATCACCTGCTTCATAGAACGCAGGGACTGAGCGCCTGTAAATAGCGTGCTTTAGCTATGCTGCCACACGGTGATAATCTCGTCCCGGTCCATCATTGGAATCAGCTCCGCCATCAGTTCCCGGCGTTCCTCTGAGAGGAACCAGCGCTGCCAGTCGGCTTCGGAGCGCCAGTTGGAGAGGGTAAGGCGATGGTTGGAGTCGTGGGTATCGACCAGCGTTTCACCGGAAACGAAGCCGGGGGCGCTTACGGCGTTCTGAAGGACCTTGCGGGATCTGTCCTCGTAGGCGGATTCGAGTGTTTCAGCAATATGACGTTCAATCAGCACCCGGATCATTGTTTACCTCGTTTTGTTTTTTGACATCTATAAACAATAATTTAGCACGTATTTTCCAAAATTCAGGTGGAATCGCAGGAGGAAGAACATTGGGACAACCGGAACACGATGCAGAGCTGGACGCCCGGGGACTGTTTTGCCCCGAACCCGTCATGCTGCTGCATAATAGAATCGTGGATATCAGTATAGGGGGCGTCTTGAAGGTGGTTGCCACGGACCCGTCAACAACCCGGGATATACCGAGGTTCTGCCAGTTCCTGAATCACGAGCTGGTGTACAGCGCCGAGGATGACCAGGAATTTGTTTACTTCATCCGACGAGGGGAGTGACTGAAGGCTGTCAGGAGCCGCCCGACATGTCCAGTGCGTTCAGATGGCCGAGGAACTGTTCGCGGTCCATTTCGCCCAGTATCCGGGCGGTTTCCAGCTCAGCCCCATCGTTGCCATAGAACAGAATGGCTGGCGGGCCGAACAGCCCCAGCTCCTCAAGCAGTGCCTGCTGGGCGGGCGTGTTGTCCGTCATGTCCAGTTGCAGCAGTGTGTAGGGTGACAGCGCCTGGATCACAGAGTCATTGCTGAAAACGTTCCGCTCCATAACCTTGCAGGAGATACACCAGTCGGCGTAGAAGTCCAGCATGACCGGGGTGCCGTTTCGTTTGGCCTGGGCCAGTTGATTGCGAATATCGGCGGGCGATTCCAGGCGGAGGAACTGGGCGTGGGCCATCTGGGAGGCGGGGCCACCCGCAACCGCCGGGTTGGCTGCCGTGAACGGCGCTAATGGCTTCATTGGATCATTGGCGCCAGACACCGCGCCGGCCAAGAGCGCAATACCGTAGGCAAACATCACCAGGCCGAGGCCTTTGCGAGTGCGCTCCCAGCCAGCCTTTGCGGCATCGAAGGCTCCGAGCTGCACGCCAGTCACGGCAATCAGTAACCCCCAGAGTGTCAGCGCCAGCCAGGCTGGTACCAGCCGTTCCACCAACCAGATTGCAACCGCCAGCAGCATGACGCCGTAGAAGGCCTTAACCACGTTCATCCAGGGACCGGTGGAAGGCAACAGTTTGCGGCCACCCACCGCCACGAGTATCAGGGGAATACCCATGCCGAGCCCAAGGGCGAACAGGGCAACGCCTCCAATGACGGCATCCTGGGTGGTACTGATGTAAAGCAGGCTGCCAGCAAGCGGTGCCGACACGCAGGGTGAAACGATCAGTGCTGACAGCGCGCCGATGCCGAAGATGCTGACCACGCGGCTGCCGGTCAGGCGATGGCTGGCATCGTTGAGCGGTTCCCGGATAAACCGGGGAAGCTGGATCTCAAACAGGTTGAACATGGACAGGGCAAATACCACGAACAGTGCCGCGAAAACGCTCAGCACCCACGGCGACTGCAGGTGTGCCTGAAGGTTGAAACTGGCACCCAGTAACCCGGTAATCACACCCGCTGCGGCATAAGTCAGTGCCATACCCAGGACATAGCTGCCGGAAAGCAGCAGCGCGTGGGCGGTGGTACTGGTGTTGCGACTGGACACCAGTGAGGAAATGATTGGCACCATGGGTAGGACGCAGGGTGTAAAGGTCAGCCCCAGCCCAAGTAGCAGAAACAGGGCCGCGATGACCAGGACAGACTGGTTGGCCAAAAAGCCGGCGAGCCCGGTCGCCGAGGATGTATCCGTGGGTGCATTTGTTGACGATGACTGGGCATTGCCTGATGACCCCGAAGAGCCGGACATGCCGGCAGGAACGGGGGCGTCGTTGCTTCCGGCGCTGGCGTAGTACAGCGCGTCACGGGTTTGCGGCGGGTAGCACAGGCCTGCCTTGGCACAGCCCTGGTAGGTAACCTGAAGCTCCGCCTCGCGGACGCCTTCCGGAAGATTGACCGGGACGCGTGCCTGAACCGGGTCGTAGAAGACCGTGACCTTGCCGAAGAACTCATCCTCCGTATCGGTACCTGTGTAGGAGAAATCAGGTTCACCCAGGGTGACGCCGTCTGTTTTGCTGCTTACCTGGATGCGACCTTTATAGAGGTAGTGTTCAGGGGTGACGTCCCAGGACAGCACAATAGCGCCGGTATCGACGGTGTAATTGAACGGCAGGGCTTCGTCCACCGGAAGGAAATCGTTGCTGCCGCCGAACAGCGAATTGCCTGCCGCGGACGCGAACAGCGATACGGCGGACAGTGCCAGAAACACTAAAAAGCGGCTCAGCACCCGATGGAGAGCACTACTGCGTGAGGCTGTGTTGTTGCCGGTCATAGTCAATGGATTACCGTAGCTGGTTCTGGAAATATCTGCGTGGTCTCAGTGTCTGTTGAAACCCTGCATCCCAAGGTTGCAATGGACTCATTTGTCAGGCAAAAGTTCCCTCTGGTATTGAACGGTCTAAAGTCGCACAATAGCCGTCCCATGAAACACGATCCTGATGATCTTATCATGCTGTTCAGTGACCTGTTCCGGGAGGATTACCGGACCGTTCTGGTCAAGGGCAGCGATGAGCCTGAATACCTGCCCGCAACGGCGTCTGGCAGTTACGCACAGATTATCTTTGCTCACGGTTATTATGCCAGTGCTCTGCATGAAATCAGTCATTGGTGTATCGCCGGTGAGCACCGGCGCACACTTCGGGACTTTGGCTACTGGTACTGTCCCGATGGCCGCGACGAGGCGCAGCAGCAAGCCTTTGAAAAGGCTGAAATCAAGCCGCAGGCCCTGGAATGGCTGTTCTCTGCCGCATCGGGCACACGTTTCCACATCAGCGTCGACAATCTCTCCGGTTGCGGGGCATGGGATGAGAACGCCTTTCGCAGGAATGTGCGGGCGCAGGCAGATTATTACCTTGAGCACGGCATGCCGGCCCGCGCGGGCCTGTTTTTCGAGACGCTCAAGACATTTTACGGAACCGCGGCTGATTTTAACGAAGTCTGGAAGAAAGAGACCAGGCGCCTGATGCCCGACGATTCCGCCACAGACACTGAGGTAGATTGAAGCAACATGACATCTGACGCACCCGAAGCCGGCAAAACCTTCTTCAAGGATCTCAACCTTGACCAGCGAGTGCTCGATGCCATCACCGATATCGGTTTTGAGCATTGCACACCCATCCAGGCAGAGACTCTTCCGTTCACCCTGGCGTGCCAGGACCTGATCGGCCAGGCTCAAACCGGCACCGGTAAAACCGCCGCATTCCTGATCACTGCTATCCAGAGCATGCTGGAAACGCCGATTCCGAAAGAGGACCGGTTCGCCTCGGAACCCCGGGTTCTGGCCCTGGCGCCAACCCGTGAACTGGCCATGCAGATCGCCAAGGACGCCGAGCAACTATGCGGCTACACGGGCCATAATGTGGTCACCGTGGTGGGTGGTATGAACTACGATAAGCAGCGCGATCAGCTCCAGAACGAGATCGTTGACATACTGGTGGCAACCCCGGGCCGGCTGATTGATTTCCTGGGCTCTCAGGACGTTTTTCTCGACCAGCTCGACATCCTGATTCTGGATGAAGCGGATCGGATGCTGGACATGGGCTTTATTCCCGATGTGAAGCGCATTATCCGCAAGTGCACGCCAAAGGAAGAGCGTCAGACCTTGCTGTTCAGCGCCACCTTTAACCAGGACGTCCTCAACCTCGCCTCGATGTGGACCAAAAGTGCGGAATTCGTCGAGATCGAACCGGAACAGAAGACCGCCGAGCGAGTGAAGCAGACTGTCTACCTGGTGGGCGAGGATGAAAAACTGCCGGTACTGGTCAACTATCTTCAGCGCCCCGAGGTGGAAAAAGCCATCGTCTTTGCGAACCGTCGTGACCAGTGTCGTGACCTGGATGAGGACCTTCGCAACCAGGGCGTAAAGGTCGCGCTGATGTCAGGGGAAATCGCCCAGAACAAGCGGCTGAAGACATTGGAACAGTTCAAGAATGGCAGCATTCAGGTGCTGGTTGCCACGGATGTCGCCGGTCGTGGTATCCACGTTGACGGTGTAACCCACGTATTCAACTATAATCTGCCGGACAACGCTGAGGATTACGTTCATCGTATCGGGCGCACCGGTCGGGCAGGGAAGCACGGTGTCTCTGTCAGCTTTGCCAGTGAGGACGATGCCTTTTCACTGCCGGCTATCGAGTCCTACATCAGCCAGAAACTGACCACGGCGGTGCCGGATGAAGCGCTGATGACCGAACTCGCCAAACCGCCAATCACTCGCAAGCGTGGTGGCCGGCGTCCCCAGGGCAACCGCAGCCAGGGTGGACGTGGCGGAAACCAGCGTCAACGCAGGAACTAACAGGTTGGGAAGCAGGATCATGCGGATAGTAGCGGATGAGAACATACCCTTACTGGAATCGTTTTTTGGCGATATCGGCGAGATACGACCAGTGTCCGGGCGCACGATGTCTGCTGCGGATGTTCAGAATGCGGATATCCTGCTGGTTCGTTCAGTCACCCGGGTCAATCAGGCATTGCTTGAAGGAAGTCGGGTCCGCTTCGTTGGAACCTGTACCATCGGTACCGACCATGTTGATCTGAAATGGCTTGAATCCAGTGGCATCGCGTTTTCAGCGGCGCCCGGCTGCAACGCCAACAGTGTGGTTGAGTACGTGCTGTCAGTGATCTCGCTGCACGCGGAAAAGCGTGGCATGGCGGATTGGTCAAAACTCAGTGTTGGTATCGTGGGTGCCGGCAATGTAGGTGGAGAGCTTGCACACAAGCTGGACAGGCTCGGTTTTAATGTGCGCCTTTGTGACCCGCCAAGGGCCGAACGGGAAGGCGACGAAGGCGAGGAATTTGTCAGTCTTGACGAGGCCATGGCGTGCGACGTGGTAACACTGCACACGCCACTGACCCGCGAGGGAGAGCACGCAACGCTTCATATGTTCGGGCAGGAACGATTGTCTTCGTTGACTGAAGACCAGTTGCTGATCAATACCAGCCGGGGCGAAGTTATTGAAACCTCCTCCTTGCTGGCGCGTCTGGAAGCGCCAAACGCGCCTACAGTGGTACTGGATGTCTTTGAGCATGAGCCCCGGGTTAACGCTGAACTGGTGGAAAAAGTATGGCTTGTCACTCCCCATATCGCAGGCTATAGCCTGGAGGGCAAGGTGCAGGGTAGTGAGGTGGTGTACCAGGCGCTGAGTCGCTATATGGGACTGCCCGCCCGCAAGAAGGCTGGTCAGTTCCTGCCAGAACCAGCGTTGAGCAAACTCTCCTTTACCAGTGCTGCAGAAGAAATGGCGTCAGCCAATATTGCCATACGGTCCTGCTACGATCCGCGCCAGGATGACGCTCGCATGCGGCTGGCAATGGCGTTGCCGCCGGAGGATCGGGCGCAGGCCTTTGACCGGTTGCGCCGGGATTATCCGGTCCGGCGGGAGTTTTCCAGCTTGAAGATCCAGCTCAAGGGCACCAGTAAATCCATGCAGGATACTTTCCGGGCCCTTGGCTTCAAGCTGAAGCTCTGACGTTCCTTCGAACGCGCCTGTTCGCGCCGATTACAGCTGCGCGCTCTTCAGAGCCTCGATCCGGCTGTCCAGCGGCGGGTGTGTCATGAACAGGGCGCTGATGCCCGCCCTCGCACCTCGATTGATGCCAAACGCCTGCAGGCTGTCGGGCATTTGATCAGGCACTTCGCTTTCCTGTTTCAGCCGCGCCAGGGCGTTGATCATGGCGCCACGGCCTGCCAGTTGCGCGCCAGCGATGTCGGCACGGTATTCCCGGCGACGCGAGAACCAGAACACAATGGTACTGGCAAGAATGCCCAGCACGATTTCCGCCACGATACTGACCACGAAGAAGCCGATACCATGCCCGCTTTCGTTCTTGAACACCACGCGGTCAACAAACGAGCCGATCACGCGGGACGCAAAAATCACGAACGTGTTCACCACACCCTGAATCAGCGCGAGGGTTACCATGTCGCCGTTGGCCACGTGGCCTATTTCGTGGCCCAGGACCGCACGAATTTCCTCCTTGTTAAAGCGGTGCAGCAGCCCCTCGCTGACGGCTACTAGGGAGTTATTCTTGTTCCAGCCGGTGGCAAAGGCATTGGATTGTGAGGCCGGGAAAATGGCGACTTCCGGCATACCGATGCCGGCATTTTCTGAAAGCTCGCGAACGGTGTCTACCAGCCAGCGCTCAGCCGGCGTACGCGGCGACTCGATCACCTTTGCCTTGGTGCTCCACTTAGCCACGGGCTTGGAAATCAGCAGCGATACAATGGCGCCGGCAAAGCCGAAGACCGCAGCGAAGGCAAGCAGCGAACCGTACTGGATACCGTTCTGGGCGAGATAGCTGTCAACACCCAGAAGTTTCAGGGTGAAACTGGCGACAAGAATGACGGCCAGGTTGGTGGCAAGAAACAGCAGAATACGCATCTTGAATCCCTTGTTGAATCGTCGGCCGCAGACCGCGGTTTGTGTCTGGGTATTTATATGTGGCCAGTGTGGCCATGTTCAACAGGTTTACGCCAATTTAATGATCGGACCGGTCGCGAAAGAACGTCGCCTGCATTACGCGGCTGATTTTTGCGGAGCTACCGCTTCGGAGGGCGTTGCGAAGCATGTGTATGTGCGTGGAAAAATCCTCGCGGATAGCCGGTGGCAGGTCCTGGCTGCTGTCAGCGTTGTTTTCTTCATGCAGATCTGGGCTGGCAGGCGAACTCAGGCGCACGAACGCCCGCTGGGTCAGCACGGCCTGGTCCAAGGCTTCCTGGCGGATGGTATCCACGTAGCGGAGCAGGCCTTCCTCAGCTAACCAGAGCAGGGTGCCGAAGCAGGCCATGTGCCGCTTGCTGTGGAGCCCGAACTCGTCTGGTTCGTCGGGGCCAGCAATGTCTTCCACAAACAGGTTGACCCGGCGGGGAAAGGCATTGTAGAGCTGAACCAGGGCGATTGCGGCGTCCTTGTAGAACTCTTCGATATGAATGTCCGCCATCAAGCCCCCTTCACAACTGGTAAGACGACAGGAAGTGTGCCAAACGCTTCATGGCATCCTCAAGGGCGTCCTCGCGGGGTAGGAAGACCACGCGCAGGTGTTGCTTGTCGTCGATGTTGAAGGCGGAACCCTGAACCAGGAGGATGCGCTCCTGCAGCAGCAGGTCCAGTACCAGCTTTTCGTCATTGACGATGGGGAAGCGCTTCGGGTCCAGCTTTGGAAACAGATATAGAGCGCCTTTGGGCTTCACACAGCTGACGCCTGGAATATCATTGAGCAGGTTCCAGGCGGTTTCCCGTTGTTCGAACAGGCGACCGCCCGGTGCCACCAGGTCTTCGATTGACTGGTAGCCCCCAAGTGCGGTCTGGATGGCCAGCTGTGCCGGTACGTTGGCACACAGGCGCATGTTGGAGAGCATTTCGATGCCCTCGATCAGGTCCCGCGCGCGGTGTTTGGCGCCGCTGATAATCATCCAGCCGGAACGGTAACCGGCGGCACGATAGTTCTTGGACAGGCCGTTATAGGTAAAGAACAGCACGTCATCCGCCAGTGACGCGGTGGGGACGTGTTCAGTGCCGTCGTACAGGATTTTGTCGTAGATCTCATCTGACAGCACGATCAGGTTGTGCTGCCGCGCCAGTTCCACCACCTGTTCCAGCAATTCGCGGGAGTACACGGCGCCGGTGGGGTTGTTGGGGTTGATAAGCACGATAGCCCGGGTGCGGCGGGTGATTTTCTTGCGGATATCGTCGATATCCGGGAACCAGTCCTGTTGCTCGTCGCATCGGTAGTGAACCGGCTTGCCACTGGACAGGGTCACGGCGGCCGTCCAGAGCGGATAGTCAGGGGCCGGGATCAGAACCTCGTCGCCGGTATTGAGCATGGCCTGCATGGACATCACGATCATTTCGCTGACGCCGTTGCCCAGGTAGATATCGTCGATATCCACCTTGTCGATGCCACGTTGCTGGCAATAGTGCATCACCGCCTTACGCGCAGAGAACAACCCCTTTGATTCCACATACCCCTGGGCCAGGGGCATGTTGTGAATAACGTCCTGCTGGATTTCCTCGGGAACGTCCAGTTCGAAAGCCGCTGGGTTGCCGATATTGAGCTTGAGAACCCGGTGGCCCTCTTCCTCCAGCCGACGGGCTTCACGCAGAACCACGCCACGTATCTCGTAACACACGTTATCCAGCTTGGCGGATTTGAGATAGTTCTGCATAAGCCCGGTATTTCCTTAGATCGGTAAGATGACAAGTGCCATGTTTCAAAGACAAGCCTGTATTCTAGCGGAGCAACGGCCGGCGGCAACAGGCCAATTGTGATGAATTGTGGCACAAATGCGGAGATTTAACGCCCAAAGCTCACAGATTCCATGAACTGAGCGTGACAACCGTGACGGAATCAGTTGTAAATAGGGTTGTGCAAAATATAATAGCGAAAAATACAAGGGAGGAATGTAATGAGCACGCAAAGCATCTACGACTTTAACGCGGCCGATATTCGCGGTGAGGAGCATTCCCTGGATGAGTTCCGTGGCAAAGTTCTGTTGATCGTAAACACGGCCAGCAAATGCGGTTTCACTCCCCAGTTCGAGGGTTTGCAGTCCCTGTACGTCGAGCTGAAAGAAAAAGGCCTCGAAGTGCTCGGTTTCCCCTGCAACCAGTTCCGGAATCAGGACCCGGCGGACGACAAGGCCATCAGCGAATTCTGTAGCCTTAACTACGGCGTGGACTTTCCCATGTTCGCAAAGATTGACGTCAACGGCCCTAATGCCCACCCGCTGTTTGAGTACCTGAAGCACAGTGCCAAGGGGCTGTTGGGATCGGAAGCTGTAAAATGGAACTTCACCAAGTTCCTGGTGAATCGTGAGGGTGAAGTGGTGCGTCGTTACCCGCCGACCACCAAGCCGTCTGCCATTCGCGCCGACATTGAAGCGTTACTGTGAACCATGACTGACGAAGACGACGTCCTGGCGCTGGATAATCAGCTCTGTTTTGCCCTCTACGCCGCCAACCGGGCAATAACCGCCCGCTATCGTCCGCTGCTGGCGGAACTGAATCTGACCTATCCGCAGTATCTGGTCATGTTGGTGTTGTGGGAAGCCGGGGAGAACGGACAGACGGTCAGGGTGTCTGACCTGGGTAAACGACTGCGCCTGGATTCCGGAACCCTGACGCCGCTGCTCAAACGTCTGGCTGAGCGTGATCTGGTAACCCGTTTGCGGGATACCACCGATGAGCGAGTGGTTACGGTCGCCCCCACTGAGAAGGGCAGTGCCATGCGCCAGCAGGCTCGGGACATTCCCGGCCGCCTGTTGTGTGGTACGGGCATTGATCAGGAGCGCATTGTGGAATTGAGGGAAGAGCTGCGATCTGTCCTCAGTCTTCTGGAGGCTGGGGAGGCGCCCAGCGGTCAATAATGGATTTCAGGTCGGCACGATTGTAAGGTTTGGTGATGTAGTCATTCATGCCGGACTCGAGGCAGTCGTCCCGGTCTCCCTGCATGACGTTGGCGGTGACCGCGATCACTGGCAGATCCTGCCACTCAGGGTTTTCACGAATGTTGCGGGTGGCCTCATAGCCGTCCATCACCGGCATTTGGCAATCCATCAGTACAATATCGAATCTCCTTTCGCCTTGCTGCAAGGCTTCCAGTGCCTGTTTGCCGTTTTCGGCCAGGGTGACGGTGTGGCCCAGCTTTTTCAGCATGCTGCTGGCGACCACCTGATTTACCTGGTTGTCTTCGACCAGAAGAAGATTCAGCGTGCGTGACACGCCAGCCGGGGTTGCGATGATTCTTGCCCTGTCCCCGATGTCCAGCCCAGCGGCCCTGCACAGTGTTCGGTACAACTGCTCACGTCTGAGTGGCATCGACAGTATCTGACGATCTTTGGTGGGATGGGCGGAGCCGTCCCGGTCCACCAGAATAATGCCGGTGCCGGACCAGGACGATGCCAGTTGTGCCGCGGTCTCGTCGCTTTCGTTGGCGGCGATCATCAGAATTCCCTCTCCGTCGGGTGCCGCCTCGCGCAGTGGAATGCCCCAGGCTCTCAGTTGATGCTCGATGGGCGTGCGGTGCGGATAGTCCCGGGGCATCCCGATATCGACACCTACCTGCTGAAGTAGGCTTGGAATAGCCGGCATCGACGGTTGGCTTTCCTGCTCATCGTGAACCGGCAGGGGCAGGTTCACAGTGAAGTGTGTGCCTTCGTGCTCCTCGGAATCTACCAGGATCTGGCCATGCATCCGCTCCACCAGTTGACGACACAGTGTCAGGCCCAGGCCAGTGCCGCCATAGAGCCGGGTAGTGTCACTGTCAGCCTGTGAGAAGGGTGAGAATATCCTGTGCAGCCCTTCCTTGGACATGCCGATACCGGTGTCGACAACGTCAATGCGTACGTTGCCGTTGTAGCGGGTGGCGTGGATGCGGACGAAGCCTTGCTCGGTGAATTTAATAGCGTTACTGAGCAGGTTGTTCAGGATCTGCCGAGTTCGGGTGGGATCGCCAAGAAAGCTTTCGGGCAGGTCACAGTCGATGTCCGCCACAACGTCAATATTCTTGCGCCTGGCTTGTTGGGCATGCAGTGTCGCGCATTCTTCCACCAGGTTGCGGAGTGAAAACGGGATGTTCTCCAGGCTCAATTTCCCGGCTTCGACCTTGGAGATGTCCAGGATGTCGTTTAACAGACCGAGCAAACTCTGGCCGGCATTGAGCGCAATTTCCAACCGGTTTCGTTGTGCCTGTTCCATGTCGCCTTCCAGCGCCAGGCCCAACATCCCCAGAACACCGTTGAGTGGTGTGCGTATCTCATGGCTCATGCTGGCCAGGAAATTGGCACGGGCTCTGGCACGGCGTACAGCGTCCTCTTTGGCGCGAACCAGGGCGCGGTTGCCTCGCTGCAAGGCATCGTTCTTCTCGGAAATTTCCCGAGTGCGGTCTTCCACCTCCTGTTCCAGCTGGCTGGAGTAGTTCTTCATCGCACTTTCGGCCATCCTGAGCTGTGCGAGGCTGGAATCGATGGTTTCCAGATGCTGGTTGATGACACCCACCATCAGCCCGATCTCATCTTCACGATGATTCTCCGGCACAGGAAGCCGGACCTTCTCAGGCGTTTCAGCCTTGACCCGGCTCAGAGCACCGATGACGTTCAGCATGGGCCGGGTCAGCACAAAGAAGAAAATGAACAGCAGTGCAGCAGTCAGCACCAGGCTTTTCAGCAGGCCGCTGATGACGGTATAGCCCGCGCGTTGGAGGAACAGCAGGCCGTAGTGGTAGGTATCGATGGTGACCGTGAGGCTCCCGAGGGAGAGGTCGCTCAGCTGCGGTACCACCAGTTCCTGACTGAATACGCGGCTGTCACCAAAGAGCAGGTCGCTGATCCACCGATAGCGCGAATCCGGGCTGCTTTGGCTCGCCGCAGCCATGGTTTGGCCATTGTTATCGATAATACGGGCGTCGATGGTTGCGGGATGGCGAAGCAAGCCATCAAGAAGCTCTTCCGCAAGCCGGATGTCGATGTTGTAGGCGATCTGCGAAGCGGGGCTGTGACTGATTTCGATGAGCGCACGGATCTCCTGCTCCATGGAGTCCCTGGCGCTGAAATAATCGAGAGTGACCTGGACAATGTTGAGCACAAGGCCCAATACCATTGCGATTAAAACGGTGTCACGGGTCAGGCGATAGGATAGCCGCTTTTGGAATGCAGTTGTCACGGCGTTTCACGGTCCCTGTTGTAACGTTTCGGTGGTTTTCGCGGGGCGCCAGTTGGCGCCTAGTCGTCGTAGTCGGCTTTCTTGCGCCACTCATCGTCGTGGAGGAACGTATCCCATTCCTTGTCCAGGCTTGACTGGCCCGCGGCCGCGGCACTGTGTTCTTCGTCCCCCTTGATGGCTTCCAGTTCCTTGATGCGGGTACGGAAACTTTTCACGGCTTTCATGGCCATCGGGTTGTCCCTGGACTTGCCCATTTCGGTACTGGCCAGATGATAGGCGTGAATGGCCTTTCGAATCTGGTTCTGCTTCACATAATCGCGTGCCTGGAACACATGCAGGTCGGCGTGGGTCTTGTGCACCAGGAACAACACGAACTTCAGGTTTTTCTTGGCGGTGGCGCTATCAATCTTGCCGGCCTTGTGCATGCCCTCGATCATCTTGAACAGATTTTGCAGCAGCTCCTGGACATAGGTGGACTTTTCGGGGGAGTCGATCTTGATCGGAGTGCGCTTGTCTTCGCCGTCCATTACGGACTTTTTCAGCTGTTGTACAGCACTCAGTCGTTCTTCAACGGGCTGATCAGATTTCAGGGCCTGGAGGTCTTTGCAAGACTCCTCCATCCGCTTGATCAATAGCAGTTTCAAATCTGCAGTGAAATACTGGCCCGGGATTTCGGAGAGCAGGCGGCCGGCTCTTTTGTAGCTGTCTTCCAGAGCCGTTGTTTTACGAATACGCTCGATACGTGCGCGCTCTCGCATCTGACTGGCCACAATAATAATGATCGAAACGGTAACGACAGCCGCCAGTAGCAGCACAATCATTGTGGTATCCATCTTGTTGCAAACACTCCGGCTGAATGGACAGGCCACTGGCAGCTCCGGCCACAGAAAAAATCCGGAGAAATCCAGCAAGTATACGGAAGATTAGCAGAAAACCCCGGATGATTCCGTTCTGAAATGTGAAAGATTGCAGCTTCATATCAATCCGATGAATTGATACCCTGTTGACCATTATTCTAGTGAATAAAAGCCGTTTTTACGTGTTACTTCCGATAGGGGCCACGTCATGGACATTTCCCGGGTAGACCTCAATCTGCTTGTTTATCTCGATGTACTGTTGAGGGAGCGGAACGTCACCAAAGCCGCCAATCATCTTGGGATTACCCAGCCCGCGATGAGCAACGGCCTGCGCCGACTGCGGGACCTGTTCGGAGACCCGCTGCTGGTTCGTACCAGTGAGGGGATGACCGCAACCGAGCGTGCCACTGAGCTACAGCCACTGGTGCGGAGCATTCTGTCCGATATTGAGCAGGCGGTTCATGAGAAAACCGCGTTCGCGGCTATGGAAAGTCAGCGCGTGTTTCGGATCATGGCCAGTGACTACGCGGAATCCTGCCTGATGCCACGGGTACTTCGCCGGATTCGTCAGGAAGCGCCTCATGTGACTCTGGATGTTCTTACCCCCAGTGACGTGAGCTTCCTCGACGTGGAGCAGGGGCGCCTCGATATGGCGATCAACCGTTTTGACAAGATCCCCCAGTCGTTCCACCAGAAAACTCTGTGGACGGAGTACTTTGCCTGCCTGATGAACGCACGTAACCCGATACTCAAGGAGCCGTTTACCCTCGATACCTACCTGGACGCCAGTCATATCTGGGTCAGCAAGACCGGGTTTGGTGTCGGGGTGGGGGTGAACCCGAAAGACGTCCAGCGCCTGGGGTGGGTGGACGAGGCCTTGTCACTGATGGGCCGAAAACGCCAGATTTCCGTGTTTACGCGGCATTACCAGGTGGCGATGCTGCTGGCGGAGCAGCACGACCTGATCGCCACGCTGCCATGCCGGGCGGCCTGGTTGCAGAAAGACAACGCCAACCTGGTGGTTAAAGTGCCACCGTTCGAGATACCGCCGTTCGAGCTCAAAATGGCCTGGAGCCCGCTGTTGCAACACAACACGGATCACCAGTGGTTACGTAAGCTGATTGCCGAAGTGGCGGAAGAGGTAGACGCGGAATTTGCCCCGTTCGGAGCACAGTTTGAATCCACCGGGGTGCCCGGTATCCGCCACTCAGAGCGGTAGTTCTCGCAGTTCCAGAGAACTCCTTCCTGCATCCCACATGCGCTGGAACGACTCAGCGAGAAGTTTTACCCGGCCGCTGTTTGCAAACGTTGCAAAGCCTTCCGGCTTGTAGAAGTCATGCCGGTAAACCACGCCCTCGCGGTCCGCGAGCAGGAAGGGCTGGTCGTCCACCGGATAATCCTCGTTCACCAGCCTCAGTTCAATCCGGCTGGGCAGGCGGCGCATCAATTCAACAATCTGGTGACGGCGTTGGACCAGCGGCTTGTCATCGTGAATCAGAAGCCGCACGTCACTGAGCCGATGTCGACGGGCCAGGCCGGATATCAGTTCCCGGAAGCGCAGGCGGTCATAGAGATCATGGTCCAGCACCCGGTCATACAGCCAGATCCGCTGACGCGCCTGGCCAGTCAGGGAGTCGATCAAATCTACCATGGTGCTCTCGCGGTCAAACAGCCAGGCGTCCCGATCTTCACCCAACAACATGGGATTCTCACGGGTTGAATAGGCGTCGTTCACCAGCTTCGGAGCGAGGCAGCGCATGTCGACATGGGGGATTCCGGCGTCGTCGTAGAGGTCGGAACACACGTGAAAGCCCGAGCGTTGGTAGAAGGGGATGGCGTGTTCCTGGGCGGAAAGTTGCAGCTCGGTGAAACGCTCTGCGGCTTCGGAGACAAGATGGCGTAGCAGGACTTCACCCAGACCCTTGCCCCGGTGTGCCGGAAGAATAGCCATGCGGCCGATGTGTGCCGTTTCCTCCAACGTGGAGAACAGGCGGGCGACGCCAACGGGGGTGTTGTCGGGTAATACCATCAGGTAGTGGTCGGCAATTTCGTCGGTGTCGTCCCACTCCAGTTCCGGTGGGACTTTTTGCTCGTCCACGAATACGGACTGGCGGATGTTCAGGACATCGGCCGGCGCCAGTTGCCAGCTGTATTTTCGAACCCGTACGTTCATGCTGCCTTCACCCAGGTTTCAGTCAGATGTCAGTCAAAGTACAGAGAGCCCTGGTTGACGAGTGTGCTCAGAAGACCCTGTATGGCATCGTCACCGGCAAAGCTGGCCAGTGCGCCCATGTCCGGGCGAGCGCTGGCACAAAGAAGGGGTGCCAGGGGCCGTGCGTCGCCCCGAAGCAGGAACTGCTCACCGTCCACGAACAGGGCGGTTTCGTCCTCGAAGTCATGGTAGGCGAAACGTGAGCCCTCGTTCCAGCGCAATGGGTTGCCGGCCGCAATCAACTCGCCCAGCAACTCTGGTGTGACCGGTTCTTCCGCGGGCACAACGATTTCCAGGCTCTTGGGTGCCGTTGAGTACTGGCCGAACCAGAGTGCCAACTGGCGTTGATCACTGAGTTGGTCGCGGATGAGGCGGTCAAGCCGATGGATAACGTCGGGCTTGATGGCGCCGGGGTTGTCCTGGACCTTCAGGTCCGGATCATCCAGATGGTCAGAGGCATCGGAGCGGCTGCACAGGAAGTCGGTGAAGCCTGTCAGTACATCGTCGACCGTAGGTGCGCGGAACCCGATAGACAGGGTAATGCAGTCGTCCTCGGCGACCCCGTGATGACCAACGCCCGGTGGCAGGTACAGCATGTCTCCCGGTGCCAGGGTTACCGTCTCCTCGCCGTCCCAACTGCTCAGGATTCGTAGCGGCGTACCGTCCACGCGCGGCGAGGTGTGGTCACAATGGCCGCCAAAGGTCCAACGACGATGCCCCTCGGCTTGCAGAAGGAAGACATCGTACTGATCGTAGTGGGGGCCTACGCTGCCACCTTTTGGCGCGTAGCTGGCCATAATGTCATCCAGCCGCCAGTTGGGTACGAAGCGGAATTCGTCCAGCAGGTCCGCAAAGTCAGGAACCCAGTGGTCAAGACCCTGAACCAGCAGTGTCCAGTGGCTGTCTGGCAGTTTGCTGAAACGCTCGGGCTCGAAAGGGCCGTTGTGCAACTGCCAGGGTTTGCCGTTGTCGTCCTCGATCACAATCCGCGATTCAACAGCGTCCTCACAGGCCAGTCCTGCCAACTCGTCGGCCGAGACAGGGCACTCAAAGCCCGCAAAGGCCTGGCGGATGACCAGTGGTTTTTTTTGCCAGTAGTCCCGCAGGAATTCCTGGGCGGGCATTCCGCCGGGCAGTTGCATGGTTCAGATATCCCGTGCCTGTTGCGTGGCGTTGCCAATGTAAGAGCCGGGAGTGAGTTCCATCAGTTCCGCCTTGGCGGCATCGGGAATGTCCAGTGACTCCACAAAGGCCTTGATCACATCCGGTGTCATGGCTTTGCCACGGGTCAGCGCCTTCAACTTTTCGTAGGGCTTCTCGATGTTGTACCGGCGCATAACGGTCTGGATCGGCTCCGCCAGGACTTCCCAGGCGTGATCCAGGTCCTCGTCCAGGCGTGCCGGATTGATTTCCAGCTTGCCCAGGCCTTTCAGGGATGCCTCGTAGGCAATCAGGCTGTGGGCGAAACCCACGCCGAGGTTGCGCAGAACGGTTGAGTCGGTCAGGTCACGCTGCCAGCGGGAAATCGGCAGCTTGGCAGACAGGTGGCTGAACAGGGCGTTGGCAATGCCCAGGTTGCCTTCAGAGTTCTCGAAATCAATTGGATTGACCTTATGGGGCATGGTGGACGAGCCTACTTCGCCTTCCACGGTTTTCTGCTTGAAGTAGCCCAGGGAGATGTAACCCCAGATATCCCGGTCCAGATCGATCAGAATGGTGTTGAATCGAGCAATGGCGTCGTAGAGCTCGGCGATGTAATCGTGGGGTTCAATCTGGGTGGTGTACGGGTTCCAGTCCAGGCCCAGGCTTTCAATGAATTCCTTGGCGTTCTGGGCCCAGTCGATTGATGGGTAGGCAGACAGGTGGGCATTGTAGTTGCCTACGGCCCCGTTGATCTTGCCCATCAACTCCACGGCGCGAATCTGTTTCACCTGCCGGCGTAAGCGGTGAACCACGTTGGCCAGTTCCTTGCCGACGGTGGAGGGCGAGGCCGTCTGGCCATGGGTGCGGGACAGCATGGGTTGTTCCGCGTGCTCATGGGCCAGCTCCGCCAGCCGGTCAACGATGCGCTCCATGGCCGGGAGCAGGCCGTGGTCCAGACCTTCGCGCAACATCAGGGCATGGGAGAGGTTGTTGATGTCCTCGGAGGTACAGGCAAAATGCACGAATTCAGTAACGGCGTGCAGTTCCGGAACCTCGGAGATCTTTTCCTTGATGAAGTATTCCACCGCCTTTACGTCATGGTTGGTGGTGCGTTCAATGCCCTTGATCCGTTCCGCGTCTGCCAGCTTGAACTCCGAGATCATGCGATCCAGAAACTGGTTGGCGTCGGCGGAGAAGGCAGGCACTTCGGTGATGCCGGGATGGGCCGCCAGTTTCTGCAGCCAGCGGAGCTCAACGGTCACGCGGTTCCTGATCAGGCCATATTCACTGAAAATGTCACGAAAAACGCTGACTTTACTACCATAGCGTCCATCGACCGGGGAAATGGCGGTCAGGGCGTTGAGTTCCATCGAAAACCTCTCAAGTCATCAAAGATACGGTCAAAAGAAAAACTGGGGGCGCATATGATACACCAGTGGTGGCCGGGATTCAGTCGTAAACCGAGCGGTTTGCCTTCTCCGCCAATTCCCGGGCGGTCATGATGACCTTGCGACGAGTGAAGATAAGCTGCCAGCGGCGGCCGCCGGTCTGGTGCCAAAGGACGGCGGAGCGAATACCAGCCAGTAACAGGGCACGTACTTTGGCCGCATTCTCCTCGCGTTGAAGAATCGTGGGCTCACCGCTGACCTGGATACGCTGGCGGAAGGTGCTGATGGTGTCCGTGTAAATCGACGCCACGTTGGCAATCAGGTTGCTGTGGCTGTAGCCGAAATGGCTTGCGGTGTGCCGGGCCTGGTCGATCCGGCTGCCGATTACATCCAGCATGTCGCTGTTTTGACGAAGCTTGGAAGAGAGGTTGATCAGGTTCAGGGCGTAACGCAGTACTTCAATGTCCTGCTGTTTGCTCTGTTGGCTCATTACGCTGGCGAGGGTGGAAAGGCCTTCACGCAGGTCCTTCAGTTCACCGCCGAACACATCCAGGGTCGTTTCAGGCTGCGTGGCGAACAGTGAGCGCAGGCAGGTTTCAAAGCTGGACTCCGCGCACTGGCCGGAATGGGCTATTTGCTGGACCAGAGCAGAGGCCTGGAAGACGCCCGCCAGAGCCAGGGTCTGGTCGTGTATCGATCGGCTCATGCGCCGGCTCCTTCCGCCTTGTTGTCAGTTCCTGTGGGCGTCTGCTCACCGTCCCGCCAGGTTTGTTCGATAACGCCGCCACCAAGGCAGACCTCGTCGCGGTAAAACACGACAGACTGACCCGGAGTGACGGCGCGCTGTGCGTCGTCAAAGACAACCCTGAACCCGTTGTTCAGGGCTGTTACCGTGCAGTCCTGGTCCGGTTGGCGGTAGCGCGTCTTGGCTTTGCAGCGGAACTCCGCAGCCGGAGCTTCGCCGGCAATCCAATCCACCGGTCCGCTGATCAGTCCGCGAGAAAACAGCAGGGGGTGATGCTTGCCCTGAACGGCAACCAGTACGTTGCGGGACAGGTCTTTTTCCGCGACGTACCAGGGCTCGTCGCCAAACTCACTCAAGCCGCCAATGCCGAGGCCCTGACGCTGGCCAATGGTGTGGTACATCAGGCCCTGATGGCGGCCGATCACCTGGCCATCGGGGGTCTCGATGTTTCCGGGCTGCGCGGGAATGTACTGTTTGAGGAAATCCCGGAATTTGCGCTCCCCGATAAAGCAGATACCGGTGGAGTCTTTCTTGTCGTGGGTGATAAAGCCCTGTTCGGCGGCAATGCGCCGTACTTCCGGTTTTTCAAGCTCGCCCACTGGAAAGAGCGTACGGGCAATACGTTCGCCAGAGACGGCGTGCAGGAAGTAGCTCTGGTCCTTGTTGGGGTCAAGGCCCTTGAGCAGTTCGGCTCCGCCACTGCCGTCGTTCAGAGGGCGCTGGCGGGTGTAGTGGCCGGTGGCAATGTAGTCAGCGCCGAGGGTAATGGCGTAATCGAGAAACGCCCGGAACTTCACTTCCTTGTTGCAGAGGATATCGGGATTCGGGGTCCGGCCAGCCTTGTATTCCGACAGGAAGTGCTCGAATACCCGATCCCAGTATTCCGCCGCAAAGCTGGCGGTGTGCAGCGTAATACCGATGGTTTCCGCCACCGCCTGAGCGTCCGCCAGGTCGGTCATGGCGGTGCAGTATTCGGTGCCGTCATCCTCGTCCCAGTTTTTCATGAACAGGCCTTCCACCTGGTAACCCTGGTCCTTCAGGAGCCAGGCTGCCACGGAAGAGTCTACGCCGCCGGACATGCCGACAATCACTCGGGTATTTTCAGGTGCTTTAGTCATGTCTGGGTCTGTCGGGGTCAAAGGGGCGGATTCTAGCATTTAAGCCAGGTTACGTCTGCGGCTCGACAATGACATCCAGGGGAAAGCGGCGTCCGTTTCGGTAATCTTCTATGCATTGCATGACCAGAGGGCTCCGAAGTTTGTCGGCCTGTGAGCGGATTTCACCGGGTGTTAACCAGTGGGCAGCGATAATGCCGTCGTCCAGCTCATCGGTCACGCGGCCCAGGGCCCTGGCTGAGAAGCAAAACCGGTAGTAGGTAACGCCGTTGGCGGGGGCCTTGTAGGTATAGACGCCAAGAAAGTGCTCAGGGACCACCTCCCAGCCAGTCTCCTCCAGGGTTTCCCGCTGCGCTGCGTCAAGGATCCTTTCGCCTTCCTCTACGTGGCCCGCGGGCTGGTTGAGCACCACCTGACCATGGCTGAGTTCCTCAACCAGCAAAAAACGGCCATGGTCATCTTCAACAATAACGGCAACTGTGGCGTGGGGTGTCCAGGTCATGGGCGGGGTCGCCTCCGGGGTGCGTGTTTGCGGGGTTTCGCCGCCTTCCGCGCCGCGGTTCCAGGCGGGGGCGAAGGCGCATGTACGGATGTTGCCCTGTATTCGCCGGGCGAAAGCCCGTCCAGGGTCCAGTCTCCAATACCATAGCGAACCAATCGTAGGGTAGGGAAGCCGACTGCCGCCGTCATGCGACGGACCTGCCGATTTTTACCTTCGGTGATGGTGAGCTTCACCCAGCTCGTGGGGATCGATGCTCTGTAGCGTACTGGCGGGTTTCTGGGCCAGATCTCCGGCGGAGCCATCGTCGTAACTTCGGCTGGGCGAGTCTTACCGTCTTTGAGTTCCACGCCTTCGCGCAGTTTCTTCAGTGCCGTTTCGCTGATCTCGCCTTCAACCTGAACCCAATATGTCTTTGGCATTTTCAGCCGGGGAGAGGCAATTTGATGCTGCAGTTGCCCGTTGTCCGTTAGCAGCAAGAGACCTTCCGAATCATAGTCAAGCCGTCCGGCAGGGTAGACAGCGGGGATCTTGAGCCAGTCGGCAAGGGTGGCGCGGAGGGTGCCATCCGTACCGCCTTTCTCGTCGGTGAACTGGCAAAGCACCCGGAACGGTTTGTTGAACAGAATCAGCGTTGCCATGGTGGCAAATGAACCTTGATTTAGGGAATCGAATTTGAACAGGCGCATTATGCCAGAAGTAGGGAGAGAGGGGGTTGGGGAGGAGGGCCCGGTCGCCCCATCTGGTTGCGGAACGACCGAACGTCCGGACACAGGCTAACTGGCCGGTCATTGTGGGCCGGTGTTATCTGCCTGGGCAGTGGTGGCGTCAGCCGTCAAGCGTTTGCCGCGCGGGGCTGATCCTGGTATCCACTGTCCTGATTCTGTTCCACGTCGTCGTCACTGCCGGACGTTTTCTCAGAAGCGTTCTCTTGGGAACTCTGCTTCTGTGGCTGCTCCTCCGGAACGATGTTGACCGCGTGGATCCCTTTGTCGCTGGGCTTTTTATCGAAGGTGACGGCCTGGCCGGCCTTTAAGGTTTTGTAACCTTCCATTTGCACTGAAGAGAAGTGAGCAAACAGATCGTCACTGCAGCCTTCCTCGATAATGAAGCCATAACCCTTGGCATTGTTAAACCACTTTACTTTGCCTCTTGGCATGATGAACTCCCCTGTTCTTTCACTGTCAGTGTCTTTGTTATTGATGTTATTGCCGAGCGTTTTGCCTTGCACGGATTGCAGCCTGTTATAGGCTTCTTACGCCAATTTACAATATTTTACATTGCTATCGTACTGTTGACCAATATTCGCTCAGAGTCAATAGCAGTTATAGCCGGAATGTATGGTTGAACCGGGGCCGGAGCCTGTATCATGGCGAGATTGATAACCAGCGCACGTCCGGTTACCGGAGGTACCTTGAAAACCGGGCGGCAGACAACCATCTTTAAGCAGAGGCACCGATTTCCGGTAAAGAATCATGCGGACTATCCAGAATTCTCTACTAGTATTAAATCAGGGGGAGGACGAACAGCCAGGACGTCAGGACGATGTCAGTGTTGCTCCCGAGAAGCCCGCCCTCAAGCGCCCCGCGCGCTTCAGGGTTCTGCTTCTGAACGATGACTACACACCCATGGACTTTGTAGTGGATGTGTTGATGAAGTTCTTCGGAATGAACGAAGAAAAGGCGACGCAGGTGATGCTGCTCGTCCATACGCAGGGAAAGGCTGTATGCGGGGTATATACCCGGGACATCGCGGAAACAAAGGCGGCACAGGTGAACCAGTATTCCTCGGAATGCGAACATCCGCTCCTTTGCGAGATTGAACGTGCGGACTGATAGACCTTGGGGTGGCCCATGCTGAGCAAAGATCTTGAAATTACATTGAATGCGGCTTTCAAAAGTGCCCGCGACAAGCGTCATGAATTCATGACCGTCGAGCACCTTTTGCTGGCCTTGCTCGACAACGAATCGGCAGTGGGCGTCCTGAAAGCATGCGGTGCAGACCTGGCCCGGCTTCAGGAAGAACTCGTAGAGTTTGTGGATTCAACCACACCACTGATCCCCAGCAACGACAGCGAGCGGGAAACACAACCCACGCTCGGATTCCAGCGCGTGCTACAACGTGCTGTATTTCACGTACAATCCTCTGGCAAGAAGGAGGTAACCGGTGCCAATGTGCTGGTGGCCATCTTCAGTGAGCAGGAGAGCCAGGCGGTGTATGTGCTCAAGAAACAGAGCATCGCCCGCATTGACGTGGTGAATTTTGTTTCCCATGGCATCTCTCGCGTTCAGGGTGCCGAAGATCAGGAGGGTCACGATCAGGCGTCTCATGATGAAGCCGCAGAAGAAGGCGGTGCATCACGTCCGCTGGAAAGCTACGCAACCAACCTGAATGACCAGGCCCGCCAGGGCCGCATTGACCCGCTGATCGGACGTGAACACGAAGTCGAGCGGGTGGTTCAGATACTGGTTCGCCGTCGCAAGAACAATCCGCTGCTGGTGGGCGAAGCGGGTGTGGGCAAGACCGCGATTGCCGAAGGCCTTGCCAAGCGCATTGTGGATAGCCAGGTGCCGGAGATCATTTCTGACGCGGTGGTCTATTCACTTGATCTCGGTGCCCTGCTGGCTGGCACCAAGTACCGGGGTGATTTCGAGAAGCGGCTGAAGGGGCTGCTTGCAGAATTGAAGAAAGAGAAGCATGCGATTCTGTTCATCGATGAAATCCATACCATCATCGGTGCCGGTTCCGCGTCCGGCGGTGTGATGGATGCCTCCAACCTGCTCAAGCCCATGCTGAGCTCAGGGGAAATCCGGTGCATTGGCTCCACCACCTTCCAGGAATTCCGTGGCATTTTCGAGAAGGACAGCGCGCTGGCTCGCCGCTTCCAGAAGATTGATGTGAACGAACCCAGCGTTGAGGATACCTACCAGATCCTCAAGGGGCTGAAGTCCCATTTCGAGAAGCACCATGACCTGAAGTACACCGATCAGGCACTGCGTGTGGCGGCGGAGCTGTCTGAACGCTACATCACCGATCGCCACCTGCCGGACAAGGCGATTGACGTAATCGACGAAGCCGGTGCCCATCAGCGTCTGCTGGCGGTGGCCAAACGCAAGAAGACAATCGACGTGTCGGAAATCGAGGATGTGGTGGCCAATATCGCCCGCATCCCGCCGAAGAACGTATCCACCAGCGACAAGGACCTGCTGCGCAATCTGGAGCGGGATCTCAAGATGGTGGTCTTCGGGCAGGATCCGGCTATCGAGTCATTGTCCACCGCCATCAAGCTGGCCCGTGCCGGCCTGAAGGCGCCGGAGAAGCCGGAAGGTGCCTTCCTGTTTGCCGGCCCCACGGGTGTGGGCAAGACCGAAGTCACCAAGCAACTGGCCAAGGTGTTGGGTATCGAGCTGGTGCGCTTCGACATGTCCGAGTACATGGAGCGGCATACCGTGTCCAGGTTGATCGGTGCGCCTCCGGGCTATGTCGGGTATGACCAGGGTGGTCTGCTGACGGAATCCGTGAGCAAGCATCCGCATTGTGTGCTGTTGCTGGATGAGATCGAGAAGGCTCATCCGGAGGTCTTTAACCTGCTTCTGCAGGTGATGGATCACGGTACGCTCACGGATAATAACGGTCGTAAGGCGGATTTCCGTCATGTGATCCTGGTGATGACCACCAACGCCGGTGCTGAAAGCATGGCCCGCCGTTCCATTGGCTTCAGCGAGCAGGACCACAGCACGGATGGTATGGAAATCATATCCAAGACCTTTACGCCGGAGTTCCGCAACCGCCTGGATGGCATTATCCAGTTCGGTGATCTCCAGCCGGCCACCATCACCCACGTGGTGGACAAGTTCCTCACGGAATTGCAGGCGCAGTTGGACGAGAAGCACGTGGTGCTCCACGTTGACGACGCCGCGAAGGAATGGCTGGCCGAGAAGGGCTACGATGTCACCATGGGGGCTCGCCCGATGGCTCGCCTGATCCAGGACAAGATCAAGCGGCCCCTGGCGGAACAGATCCTGTTCGGCCGGCTGTCGGAGCATGGTGGTGATGTCCACATTCACCTCAAGGATGGTGAACTGGAGTTCGAGTACGAGGACGAACCGGCTGAGGCTGTGTAAGCAGCCCTGAGCGATTCTTCTCCTCCTGGAAAGGCCATGCTGGAAACAGCATGGCCTTTTTTGTCACTGGCCGACCATCAATTGACTCAGTTGAAGGGCCAGCCCTGACATTGTCGTCAATCCAATTGCTCCGCTTCTCTGTCAAATTGTTGTCTGACAGTCAGATTACCTGACGCGTACGCGCCGTGGTCTGTGTTTCCGTGAAACAACAATGATAAGGAGAACCGGGAAATGAAAGCGTTATCCATGCTTTTGCTGGTTGTGCTCGGGCTTTCCGGCTGGAGCAATGCCGGCGCGAGTGAGCGCCGTGAGTTCTGTGTATTTGATGTCGCCGGAGCAAGTGGATTTGTCTACCGTACGTTGCAGGATTACCACCGCAAGGCCGCATTGGCCGGCGTAGGCCTTAACATGCGTCCCTACACCGATGAAGATCAGGCCGTCGCAGATTTAAGAGCCGGGCGTTGCGACATTGTGGCGGTGACCGATATGGGCGCCCGTAAATTCAACGATTTTTCAGGCTCCATCAGTGCCATCGGGGCGATTCCCTATTATGAAGACCTGAAAGTGCTGCTCCATATTCTGGCCAGCCCCAGGGTTGACCGTCATCTTGAGCAGAATGGCTACGAGGTGTTGGGTGTGACGCCGATGGGAGCGGCTTACCTGTTCGTGAACGACCGGGCGATTGACCACGTGGAGGCTCTGGAGGGAAAGCGCATCACGGTGTTCGAGGGGCACCACGATGCCCGTCATATGGTTGAGTATGTTGGCGCGGTGCCGGTTGCGGCGAAAATTTCCGACTTTGCCAGCCTGTTCAATTCCGGCGAGGCTGATATCAGTTATGCGCCGGCGGCTGCCTACGAGGTGCTGGAGATGTTCCGGGGCATGGGCAGCAAAGGTGGTATTGTCGATTATCCGGTAGGGCAGGTAACCGTTCAGTTGATCGCCCGGGCGGATGAGTTCGACGACGCTTTTGTCAGGAAGTCACGGCGGATCATGTCCAGGCTCTACCCGGAGGCCATGCGCATTGTGAGGCAGTACGAACGGTCGATTCCCGAGGAGCGCTGGGTCAAGATTTCACCCGAAGCCGTCCGGGGTTACCAGGAAATGTTGCGCAGCGTGAGGATTGATATGCAGCAGTCCACGGAAGACTCGGGCATGCTGGCTGCGGGTGTGTACCATGACGACATGATGACGATACTGCGGAAGGTGCGGTGTTATACCAATCCAGGCGCGATGGAATGCTCGGCGGACAACCGGGAGTAGCGGCCTGGCATGGAAAGGCCTGAAAATAAAAAGCCCCGATATTCGGGGCTTTCAAGTCTCATACAGCTAACAGCTATCAGCGGGCGCGGTACACGATGCGTCCTTTGCTCAGGTCGTAGGGGGTCAGTTCTACCTTGACCTTGTCGCCTGTCAGAATACGGATATAGTTCTTGCGCATCTTGCCAGAAATGTGAGCGGTCACAATATGGCCGTTTTCGAGTTCAACCCGGAACATGGTGTTTGGAAGCGTATCAACAATAACGCCTTCCATTTCAATAGCATCGGACTTCGCCATTCAGTAAAAACCTCGTAAATTGGCTTGCTGTGATTTTAAATTGCGCAATTCTGCCTGATTTACCGCCATTTGGCAAAATCAGTTCACTTCCATGGTGTGCCATTGCCCGTCCCGAAGCGCTTCGATCGGGCGGAATCGTGTTTTATAGTTCATTTTCCGACATTCTTCGATCCAATACCCCAGATACAGGTGCGGAAGCCCCAGCCGTTTTGCTTCCTCTATCTGCCAAAGCACCGCAAAGGTGCCCAGGCTTCGGCTTTCGTAGGCAGGATCAAATACGGTATAGATGGCGGACAGGCCTTCGTCCAGCATGTCCACGGCGGCCAGGCCCACCAGGTTGTCTCCGTCCATGATTTCGACAAACCAGGAATCGGTGGCGCCTTCCACCAGGAACGACATGAACTGTTCACGGGAGGGTGGGTACATGTCGCCGTCAGAGTGCCGTTGTTCAATGTAATGGGCGTAGAGGCTGTAATACCGTTCCGAAAAGGTTGCCTTGACCATGCGGCAACTAAGATCGGCGTTCTTTTTCATGACCCTGCGTTGGCTGCGGTCAGGCTGGAACTCTTCCACCTTGAGCCTGACAGGAACACAGGCATTGCAGCTTTCGCAGTGGGGGCGATAGTAATGCGAGCCACTTCGACGGAAGCCCAGGGCGGTCAGTTGGCTGTACAGCCGCTTGTCCACATGGGCCCTCGGGTCGACGAACATGGTGGTTGCTTCGCGATCTGGCAGGTAACTGCAGTCGTGGGCCGGCGTGGCAAAAAACACCAGGGTCCTGAGATTGCTCATTCACACCTCCGGGCCGGGCCACTGCCACCGGAAGCCCCAGTCGCTGTGGTCCGGACTACTGTCGACGCATGTCCTGAGTATAGATAAAAATTCGCTGCGTGGGATACTTCGCGCACCCATTCGCAACAGATGGCCGCTTTCCACCTGGCAATCCATAATCCGATAGCCCCAATCCCGGAGTTGATTGGCCAGATGGACCATCAATACTTTCGAGGCGTTGGTTTCCAGTGAAAACATGGACTCACCAAAAAAGCAGCGGCCAATGGCCAGGCCGTACATTCCCCCGGCCAGTTCTCCCTTTGGATTCCATACTTCTATGGAGTGGGCTACCCCCTGTTTGTGAAGCTGGCCATAGCTGTCAATCATATCCTGGGTGATCCAGGTGCCTTCGGCACGGGTGTTGGCGCAGAGGCGGATGATGCGGGGGAAAGCCTGGTCGGCGGTGATGGTGAAATAGCCGCGGTTGAGGGTGCGCCGGAGGCTTCTGGAGATGTGGATCTCTTCCGGGAAAAGGACGCATCTGGGGCTGGGGGACCACCAGAGTATGGGCTGGTCGTCGCTGAACCAGGGGAAGATGCCGTTGCGGTAGGCGAGTTTGAGCCGCTCGGTGGATAGGTCACCGCCCAGTGCCAGCAATCCGTCGGGGTCGTCCAGGGCCTGTTCGGCAGGGGGGAACCAGAGTTGGTCGGGGTCTAGCCAGGGTAGTGACGTCATCTCGGTCCGGAGTTAGTACTCGAGTGTTGGTGGAGTCGGCGAGTGGTCACGGATGTTTGAAACACGCTCGAGCACGTCCGTGTGGCGCTTGGGCTCCGCCATCCATGGCTCCGCACAGTTTCAGACATCCGTAACCACTCGCCTTTTCGGGCCTCGGAGGTGCCTGCCCTGAACCACTTCCGAATAAGTTTCTCGGTTAAACTCAGTCTTGGTCCAGAAACTTTTCGGCGTCAAGTGCTGCCATGCAGCCGAAGCCTGCAGATGTCACGGCCTGGCGGTAGACGTGGTCGGCTACGTCGCCGGCGGCGAAGACGCCGGGGATGCTGCTCTGAGTGGCCATGCCTTCCAGGCCGGAGCGGATTTTGATGTAGCCGTTTTCCATATCCAGTTGGCCCTGGAACAGATCGGTGTTGGGTTTGTGGCCGATGGCGATGAAGACGCCGGCCAGGTCCATTTCCTGGGTGGATTCGCCCTTGGTGCTTTTGATGCGCATGCCCGTGACGCCGGTGCCGTCGCCGAGGACTTCGTCCAGGGTGTGGTCCCAGATGATGTTGACGTTGCCGTTTTCGGCTTTTTCGAACAGTTTGTCTTGCAGGATTTTTTCAGCGCGCAGGCTGTCGCGGCGGTGTACTAGGGTGACTTCGTCGGCGATGTTGGAGAGGTACAGCGCTTCTTCGACGGCGGTGTTGCCGCCGCCGATGACGGCGACTTTCTGTTTTTTGTAGAAGAAGCCGTCGCAGGTGGCGCAGGCGGAGACGCCCTGGCCCTTGAATTTTTCTTCCGAGTCCAGGCCCAGGTACATGGCGGAGGCGCCAGTGGCGATGATCAATGCATCGCAGGTGTATTCGCCGCTGTCACCCTTGAGGCGGAAGGGACGGTTACGCAGGTCGGCTTCGTTGATGGTGTCGTAGACCACCTGGGTCTCGAAGCGCTCCGCGTGTTTGAGCATACGTTGCATCAGCTCAGGGCCCTGTACGCCATCGTTGTCGCCCGGCCAGTTGTCCACGTCGGTGGTGGTGGTCAGCTGTCCGCCCACTTCGATACCGGTGATCAGCGTGGGTTTCAGGTTGGCACGGGCGGCATAGACGGCAGCGGTGTAGCCGGCGGGGCCGGAGCCTAGGATGATCAGTCTGGAGTGCTTGGTTTCGCTCATTGTGGTTCTCTCGCTAACGAATCTGGACGTGTTGCGCTGGCCGCGTTTTCACGTAATCGGTACGTTCGTCCGGGGGCTGGCCCGGAGGAAAAGGGCAAAAGGCTAACATGAACAGGATTGGTTTCCAGTTGTTTTGCCCAATTCATTCCATTAAGTGATGCTATCTATTCAATGACAGAGACGGAGGTCAGAAGTTGCCTTACTCTCTCCGCGCTCTTTCCGGACTCGCCCTGTTCCAGGCGGTGTTCGGCGACCGCCGGAAAGACCGCCTGGATGTCGTCCGGTAAGACATGGTGGCGACCGTCCATCAGGGCCCATGCCCGTGCGGCGCGCACGAGCCCAAGCCCGGCCCTGGGCGACAGGCCGTACAGCAGGCCGGGCATGCGCCGGCTCTGTTCCAGCAGGCGTTGTACGTAGTCCAGCAGCGCCGGGCTGGTGGACACCCGGTTGACGGCGTCCTGGAGGGTTTGCAGGTTTTCCGAAGAAAGCAGTGATTGCAGTCTGTCGGTCATGACCCGGCGGTCTTCACCTTCCAGCAGTTCCCGTTCGGCGCGCGGGTCGGGGTAGCCCAGCCGTATGCGCATCAGGAACCGGTCAAGCTGGGATTCCGGTAACGGGTAGGTGCCTCCCTGCTCGATGGGATTCTGTGTGGCGATAACGAAGAACGGGTGGGGCAGGGGGCGGGTTTCGCCTTCGATCGAAACCTGCCGTTCCTCCATGGCTTCCAGCAATGCACTCTGGGTTCTGGGAGACGCGCGGTTGATTTCATCAGCCAGCACAACCTGCGCGAAGATCGGTCCGGGATGGAACACCAGGCTCCCCGCTTGCTTGTCGTACATGGAGAAGCCAAGCACGTCAGCCGGTAACAGATCATTGGTAAACTGGATGCGCTGGTAGGTCAGGCCCATGACCTTGGCCAGTGCATGGGACAGGGTGGTTTTGCCCATTCCCGGAATGTCTTCAATCAGCAGGTGGCCCTTGGCCAGCAAGCCGCAGAGTGAAAGCCGTACCTGGTGATCCTTGCCCAGCAGTATGCTGTTTAACTCGCGGATAACCGTGTCGGTCAGTTTTTTCATGAAGTGCTTAGTCCCTTACCCGCTTGAGAATGTCACCGTAGGCGTCGATGCGCCGATCCCTGAAATACGGCCAGATGCGACGAATCGATTCACTGCGAGAGCGATTAATGGTGGCGGACAGTAGGGTTTCCGACTTGTCGTCGGCACGGGCCAGGAATTCTCCCTGGGGGCCGCAGATGAAACTGTTGCCCCAGAAACGAATGCCGTCCGAGTTGCCTGAAGGGTCTGGTTCCGTGCCGACTCGGTTTGGCGCGATGATCGGAAGGTTGTTCGCAACCGCATGGCCGCGTTGAACGGTTACCCAGGCATCCAACTGGCGCGCTTGTTCCTCCGGGTCGTCGGTGACGTCCCAGCCAATGGCCGTGGGATAGATCAATACCTCTGCGCCGGCCAGGGCCATCAGGCGGGCGGCTTCTGGATACCACTGGTCCCAACACACCAGCACACCCAGCCGACCCACGGAGGTGTCAATGGGGGTGAAGCCGTTGCGGCCGTCGTTGAAGCTGGCGTCGCCCGGGGTGAAATAAAACTTTTCGTAGAAGCCGGGATCGTCGGGAATATGCATCTTGCGGTAGAGCCCGGCGATGTTTCCATCCCGCTCAAAAACGACGGCCGTGTTGTGGTAGACGCCGTTCATTCTCCGTTCAAAGATAGACCCGACGAGAACAATGCCAAGTTCCGCCGCCAGAGCGGATAGCCGACGACTGGTCGGGCCGGGAATCGGCTCGGCGAGTTCGAATACCGAGGTGTCTTCGGTCTGGCAAAAGTAGAGCGTGGCGTGCAATTCCTGCAGGACGACGAGCTGGGCGCCGTCCGTAGCCGCCTGGCGGATCAGACGTTCGCTGGTTGCCAGGCTGGTATCCTTGTCAGCGCTGCATTGCTGCTGAATGGCGGCAATGGCCAGATCGGCGGATTGAGGAATCTGAGTCATGCGCCTACAACCCCTGCCGGTATCTGCATGGTGACGCAATGCAGGCTGCCTCCCTGTGTGATCAGTGGTCGACAGTTCACCGGAATCACTTCCCGCTCAGGGAAAACGTTCGACAGGGTGGCGACAGCGTCTTCATCCTGAGGCACCCCGTAAACCGGTACCAGCACGGCGCCGTTGATGACCAGGAAATTGGCATAGGTTGCGGGAAGGCGCTCGCCGTCTTCGTCATGGATGGCATCTGGCCAGGGCAGCGGGGTCAGGCGGTAGGGGTGGCCGTCAGCCTGGTGGAATTGCTGCAGCTCCTCCTCCATGGCCGCCAGGGCGCTGTAGTGCTCGTCGCTGACGTCCGGGCAGGCCACGTAACAGATATGGTCGGGGGCACAAAAGCGCGCCAGGGTGTCGATATGACTGTCAGTGTCGTCACCGGCAAGGTAGCCGTGGTTCAGCCAGAGGATGCGCTCGGCGCCCAGTGTTTCCGACAACAGGTGTTCAATACCGGCTCGATCCATGGATGGATTGCGGGAAGGCGTCAACAGGCATTCGCTGGTGGTCAGCAAGGTGCCTTTACCATCGGATTCGATAGAGCCTCCCTCGAGAACGAAGTCGACCGGTATCAGCGGTGTCGTGCCAAAGCTGCCAAAATTCGACAGGTGGCTGTTCAGGGCATTGTCCTTTTCCCAAGGGAATTTTCCGCCCCAGGCATTGAACCTGAAATCCAGTAATTCGTGGCCCTCGCCACGGCTAATGGCTAGGGGGCCGTGGTCGCGTGCCCAGGTATCGTTGGCCGGGGCAGGAACGGCCGCAACGCGGCCGGGCAAACCGTTATCCTGAGCGAACTGATTAAGGTCCCTTTCCAGCTCCTGCAAACGGACAACATGCTCACAGCTGAGTAATACGTGTTGAAAACGCAAAACGGTCCGCGCGATCTCCATAAACACCGGCTCGACATCGGCGAGGATGTCGCTCCAGTCCGTTCCGGGGTGGGGCCAGGTAAGCATGATGGCACTTTGGGGTGCCCACTCGGCGGGCATCACAGGTCTGGAAGTCAAGTTGTGAACACCTTATCCAAAAGCCGCCATTCTAACGAACGAGCGGGGTTGCGTCAGGATGTGCAGAGGATTTTTTAGCGGCTGGGCTTCAGTACCGCATGGATCACCCGGTCAGCTTCAAAGTACACGACAAAATCCGCGTAGTGCCATTGCGATATGGGTGGGTTGCCCACAGGCCCGGAGGTGCGGATCGGGTTGCCCCAGCCGTTGCGAACGCCGGACTGACTCATGCCAGTACGTGGAAGGTTTTCCTGTGCGCCGCGCTCAGCCTGCGACATCACTGGAACCCGAACCTCTTCCGCCACCGCGGTGGCAAGCGGGGCTACCGCCAGTCCTGAGAGGGCTGCGGCGGCGCAAACGGCTTTTATGGTGCGGTTTTTCATCAGTGACTTACTCCCTGGGATCGTCGTATCCGATTGAACGGGTTGCCTGGAAAATCTGGAAAGTGCCGTGGATGGTGCTCGCCAGACATTGATAAAACGTAATATCCACCAAAGACTAACAAAAGTCAGCCCGAATTCGATGATTTGTGGACCGTTTACTCTTTCTGTCGCTGGCGGATCTGCCATCGCATCACGTGGCGGGCGATTTGCTGTCGGTCGCTGTCCTGAATGTCGGTAAATTCCGTATGAACCCTGCCACCGCCGCTTTTGTCAGGTACAACGTCGATGACTCTGGCAGTCGCCACTGGCTGAAACAGCTCCGGTGGCAGCGTCATTCTCAGGGCCAGTTGGTCACCGGCGGAAAAACGGTTGGTGGAGCTGTGGAACGACAGCCCGCCTTCACTGAGTGTGACGTCCTGCCAGTCCCCAGGTTGCAACGGATTTTGCTCAAAGGCCATAATGCGCGCCAACGTATCCAGCTTCCCGTTCAGAGACTTGATCAGCGAGGTCAGCAGGCGGTCACGTTCTGCCAGGTTGGCGAGCTGTGCCCTGACATCCTGGTCCAGGCGTCTGAATTCCGAACGCAGGCTCTCCATGTGATTGCCGTTAAAGGGGTTTTCCCGATTAGCTTCACCAGGACCCAGCGTTCGGATTTCCAGGCCAATATGGTCACTGATGCGAAAGTAGTCCCTGCGATCAGAAGGATTATTCGCCGGGTTATTGTCGGGTGTCGTTTCAGACATCTGGGCTCCATAACGCGGTATTATTGTTTCCTGATAGCAGTTTAGCAGCTTCCTGACGGTCCGTATCGCCGCAGGATTTTCGACAGACCAGAAGGCAGCGACAGGCTCCTCCCAATGTTCAGACCCTTATCACTGTATGTCGGCTTGCGGTACACCGCGGCCAAACGACGTAATCACTTCATTTCGTTCATTTCCCTGACCTCCATGATTGGCCTGATGCTGGGCGTGGCTGTCCTCATCATCGTGTTGTCGGTGATGAATGGCTTCGACCGTGAGCTCAAGCAGCGGATTCTGGGCATGGTGCCTCACGCTGTGATCCAGGGTAACCCTGATCTTGATGACTGGCAGGAAGTGGACCGGAAAGTAGAGCAACACCCATCGGTGATCGCTGCAGCGCCCTTTATTCAGGGGCAGGGCATGGTCACGGGTGGCGGTGACGTTCGCGGCGTCATGCTCAATGGTGTACTGCCAGAGCAGGAGCGGAGCGTTTCCATCATTGAAAACCATATGATCGAAGGCGGGCTGGACGATCTGAAGTCCGGAGAGTTTGGCATCATTATTGGCCGGCAGATGGCCGCCAGCCTGCGCCTGCAATTGGGTGATCGGGTCACCGTGGTGTTGCCGGAAGCATCGGTAACTCCAGCCGGGGTATTGCCGCGACTGAAGCGATTCACGGTCAAGGGCGTATTCAGCGTCGGGGCGGAACTGGATGGCAACTACACCCTGATTCATATGGATGATGCATCAAAGCTCATACGCACCGACGGCAAAGCCCAGGGCGTGCGCCTTCTGGTGGACGATCTGTTTCAGGCTCCGAAAGTGGCAGAAGAAGTTGCGCGCCAGCTGAGCGGTCGCCACTTCATATCTGACTGGACCCGAACCCATGGCAATCTGTTCCAGGCCATCCGCATGGAGAAGACCATGATCGGCCTGCTGCTGATGTTCATCGTCGCGGTGGCCGCGTTCAACATTGTGTCGACACTGGTGATGGTGGTTACCGACAAGACAGCCGATATCGCTATCCTGCGCACGATGGGCGCCACACCCGGGCGAGTGATGCGGATCTTCATGGTTCAGGGCGCGGTGATTGGCATTACCGGCACCCTGGTGGGCACAGCGCTGGGCATTCTGGGTGCCTACAACATCAGCGGGTTTATTGCCTGGCTGGAGGCCTTTATGGGGCATCAGTTCCTGAGTGCAGACGTCTATTTCATCAGTTATCTGCCGTCCCAGCTGCAATGGCAGGACGTGTGGATCATCAGTGGTGCCGGCCTCGCCATGAGTCTGTTGGCAACGATCTATCCAGCGTGGAGAGCATCCCGCGTCGACCCGGCAGAGGCCCTGCGATATGAGTGATTCAGCAACCATGAACGATGACAGGTCATTGGTGATCAACTGCGAAAAAGTAACCAGAACCTATAACGAAGGGCCGGGAAAGCTGACGATTTTCTCGGACATTTCGCTTCAGGTATCGGCCGGCGAATCGGTAGGCATTGTTGGCAGCAGTGGTGCTGGCAAAACCACGCTGCTAAACCTGCTCGGGGGGCTGGATAAACCTTCTTCGGGTCATATTGATATCTGCGGGCAGGATATTCACCGGATGAGCGAATCCGGCCGGGCGCGTTTTCGCAATCGTCACTTGGGGTTTGTTTACCAGTTCCATCATCTGTTGCCGGAATTTTCGGCCCTGGAAAACGTCATGATGCCGGGTGCGTTGGGTGGCCGTGGCGTTCGCCAGGCCTCGGAACAGGCAACCGCCATTCTCGAACGTGTCGGGTTAGGCGCGCGTCTGGGGCATAAACCCGGAGAACTGTCTGGTGGTGAGCGTCAGCGGGTGGCGATTGCCCGCGCCCTGGTGAACGAGCCCGAGTGCGTCTTGATGGATGAGCCCACTGGCAATCTGGATGAGCAGACCGGGGAAAGCGTCCGCGAGCTTATCGAGTCGCTCAGGGACCAGATTGGCATTGCGTTCGTGTTGGTCACCCACGATATGGCCATGGCCAGGAGCCTGGGGCGGGTGCTTCGGCTGGAGCAGGGTGAACTGTTTCAGGAGCTTTGATGGGCGTCGGCGCCCGGCTTGGACTTGCGGGTGGCCCGGCGGTGGCGTATTCGAAGTAGCTGGCGCTCCCGCCAGTCGCTGCGGACCTTGCGCCGCCACAGGAATTGAATGACCAGATAGGCAAGGCAGGCCGAGCAGGTGGCCACCAGTACCGAGCCCAGGTAGAGAGGGATGCCGATATCCATCAGGCGGCCGCTGAGCCACGACCAGGACAACTGGATCTCGAAGTTCAGTACCGGTCTGTCCAGTATCCAGGCTCCAATCTTGTAATTGAAGTAGAACATCGGTGGCATGGTCACCGGATTGCTGATCCAGACGAGCACTACCGAAAGCGGCAGGTTGGCGTTGAACCAGATGGCGAAGAACGCAGCGGCAACCATCTGGAACGGCATCGGTATAAATGTCAGGAAAATACCGACCAGGAACGCCCTGGCGACGCTGTGGCGATTGATGTGCCACAAGTTGGGTTCATGAAGGATATCTCCGAGGAAGTGCAGCGACTCGATCGAGCGCACCCGTTCCGGCGTTGGTAGATAGCGTTTCATGAACTTCTTTGGCATTGGGAAGTTCTGCCTGCTCGGGATAATGGTTCCGGGGTATGGCGGCTCCCGGAATTGACCAACTATCAGGAGGACAAGGATTGTCCGGAAGTTTTATGGCCAGGGTCGGCCTCGTGGGCTTCGCCTGCGGCGTTATCTTACTGTATAGCTTGGCGGTCTTGCCACCTTTGCACTGGCTGATTTCCGCGACACCTATCCCGTTTGTCGCGATACTTCTCGCCAGGTCTCCGCTGTTCAGGGCGGTCGCAGTCCTGCTTGCTGGTGGGATTGTTGGCCTGGCCTGGGCGGCGCTGCAAGCGGACGGCCGGCAGCAGTCGGTGCTACCGACGACACTGGAAGGCCTGGAACTGGACGTCTCGGGGTATCTTTGTGATGTCCCATCCGAAGGCAGCTTCGGTAGCGTCCGTTTCGCCTTTTGCGTGACTCAATGGCATCTGCCCGAAGGCGACAGTACCTTTTCCGATGAGGATTTGCCGGATCGGTTGCGACTCGCCTGGTACGGCGATGAGGCCACGACCAGGCCCGGTCATCGGCTGATACTCACGGTTGCGCTCAAGCGCCCCCACGGTGCCGTGAATCCGGAGGGGTTCCGCTACGAATCCTGGCTGTATCGGAAGGGGTTTGGTGCCACCGGCACAGTCCGCGAGCTTTCCCGCTCAGACCACCTTGAGTGCCCGTTTCGTTGCCGGTATCACCGCTGGCGGGGAGAACTGGTGGACGCTGTCTCGGGCAGGCTGTCTGATGCGCGCCATTTCCCATTAATAACGTCCCTGATGATGGGCTACCGCGGGCATATGCAGCCCGAACACTGGGACGTTCTGAAAGCTACCGGAACCATTCACCTGGTTGCTATTTCGGGTCTGCATCTGGGGTTGATTGCCGCTGGGGCAGGCTTCCTGTGCCGCCGCCTGCTGCTTTGTCTTCCTGAACGTCGAGTATCGCCTGCGGCACTAAGAATGCTGGTTTTCCTTGTGGTCGCTAGCGCGAGCATCGGGTATGCGCTTGTGGCCGGGTTCTCCGTGCCCACCAGGCGGGCGCTTATTATGGTCATCATCGCCGGGTGGGTTCTCGTTGGCGCTCGGCAAACCGGGGTTTTTACGGGGCTGCTGACCGCGCTGGCCCTGGTGTTGTTAAGTGATTCGTTTTCGCCCCTGGACCAGGGGTTCTGGCTTTCTTTCGGCGCCGTGATGGTTCTGGTGTTGCTGTTTGCCCTCCGTGTTGGCAGGACTGCTTGGCTCACGGGGCTATTGCTGGCCCAAGTGGCCGTCTTTGCCGGGCTCTGGCCGATATTATCCACCCTGGGGCAGCCTCAGCCTGTGCTCGGTCTGGTAGCCAACCTGTTTGCCATTCCCTGGGTATCGCTGGTGGTCATGCCGTTATTGGTCGTGGGAGCTTTTGTACTGGTATTGCTCCCCTCTGCGGATGCCCTGGTGATTGGCGTGTTGGATGCCGTTTTTGGGGTTCTGTGGCAGGGGCTTTCCTGGCTCGCGAACGTTGATCTTGTGCTGACGGTGCCCGCCCCATTGCAGGTTGCGGGATTTTCCTTGGTGGTTCTGATGGCTCTGCTGGTCCCTTTCAACGGGTTTCGGAAGGCGGCTGCCTGTGTCACGTCGTTATGGATTGCCATGATCGTGTTTCGGGGCGAGGGGATGGAGGGGACGAACGAGACGGTCGCCCACCCTGAAATCTGGGTATGGGATGTCGGCCAGGGGCTATCCGTCCTGCTTCGCGAGCGGGACCGGGTGCTGCTCTACGACACTGGCCCGGCACTGGAGGGAGTCTACTCGTCGGTGGAGTCGGTGCTGATTCCCAATCTGAATGCTCTGGGCGTACGCCGCATTGATACCCTGGTAATCAGCCACGGCGATGGTGATCACGCCGGAGGGCTGCCATTGCTGTTCGACCGATTCAAAGTTGGGCGGATTGTTACCGGCGAACCCGGGAGAGTTGCCGACAAGTTGCCCGTAGGCGTAAAGGTTGAGCCCTGTTCTGGCCAGGTGGATGTCAAGATGGGCGATCTGGAACTGGAACTCTGGCAAAGCCGGGGCAGGGTTGAGGGTAATGACGCGTCCTGTGTGCTGACAGTATCGTCGGTTGTCCCGCCCGTTGAGGTGGTGTTGCCTGGCGACATAACCCGCCGGGTGGAAGAGGAGTTTATGGCCCGGGCCGACCATTATCGGAATGATACCGACCGCTATCGGGTTGTGCTGGCACCCCACCATGGCAGCAAAACGTCCTCATCGGAACCTTGGGTCGCCCGGATGGCTCCGAATCTCGCCGTAGTCAGTGCTGGCTACCGGCACCGTTTCGGTCATCCCCATGCAGACGTGGTTGAACGGTATCAGTCCGTTGGCAGCGATATCGCCAATACCGCTACCTCCGGCGCGATCAGGCTGGTTCTGGAGCCGGGTGGAGTGATAACCACAAAGGCAAGGGCCGCGACCCCGTTCTGGATTCGTAAACCCGAAACTCCCTGAACAGAGTGTAAAAACCGTGACATTCCGGGTGTGGCCTACACCGGCAGCTATGCTAAAGTAGCGCGGCTTGTAAACAATCAGGGAGACCAAGCGTGTTCGAGCTTTTGAAAGCCGGTGGCATCCTCATGGTGCCGATTCTTGCCTGTTCCATTCTTGCCCTTGCCATCATTCTAGAGCGCTTCTGGACGCTCAGACCGTCCAGGGTAACGCCTCAGCACACCATCAACGAACTGTGGCGGTGGATCAAGAAAAAGGAGCTTAACGGGCGCAAGCTCAAGGCACTGCAGGGGTCGTCTCCCCTGGGGCGGATCCTGGCCGGCGGGTTGATGAATGCCAAACATGGTCGCGAGATCATGAAGGAAAGCATTGAGCACGAGGCGAGTCAGGTCATTCATGAACTGGAACGTTTCCTGAACCCCCTCGGGACCGTTGCGACCATTACGCCTCTCCTGGGCCTGCTCGGGACCGTGATCGGCATGATCAAGGTGTTTGCAGAGATCCAGCTCGCCGGTGTAGGCGATGCCGGTAATCTGGCCGGGGGTATTTCGGAAGCACTGATTACGACGGCTTCGGGCCTGAGCGTGGCCATACCAGCACTGATCTGCCACCGTTACTTTATTCGACGTGTCGATGAGTTGGTTGTCGGCATGGAGCAGGAAGCCATCAAGCTTGTGGAAGTGGTGCATGGCGACCGCGAAATTGACGTGGAAGGAGCCTGAACACTGTGAAGTTCAAGCGTCAGAGAAGTCAGGAAGTCGGGGTAGACCTGACGCCACTGATCGATGTGGTCTTCCTGCTGCTGATATTCTTTATGGTGTCCACCACGTTTACCCGTGAGAGCCACCTCAATATCGAATTGCCGGAAGCCAACGGTGAGCGGTCGGAATCCGAGGCGGAGTTGATTGATGTGGTCATCAACGCCGAGGGCCAGTACATCCTCAACGACCGAACCCTGGTGAATAATCGTCGGGAAACCCTGGAAAGGGCGGTTAGTGAACTGGCACAGGACAACACGTCGCTGCCGTTCATCATCACCGCGGATGCCCGTACCCCTCACGAGTTCGTCGTGCGTGCCATGGATGTGGCGGGTCGTCTTGGTTTTGCCAAACTCAGCATCACCACCGAACGAGAGGCGGAAGGCAGTGAGTGACGCCACGTCGACAGCCGAAGAGTCACACCAGCCGGCATCCAACTGGGGAACCTACAAACGCCTGTTGGCTTACGTAAAGCCTTTCTGGCTGGCGTTCTCGCTCGCCGTGGTTGGCAATATCATCTACGCAGCGGCTTCTACAGGTATGGCTGCGGCGATGGAATACGTCATTACGGCACTGGAAAATCCCACCGACAAGAACCGAATTCTGCTGACGTTATTGATTGTTGGGGTGTTTGCCTTTCGTGGTGTCGGCACCTTCATGAGCCAGTATTTCATCAGTTACGTTGGGCGGCAGGTTATTAACGCCCTGCGCCAGCAAGTCTTCGACCGTTTGCTGAGCCTGCCGTCTCGCTATTTCGATGAGAACGCTTCCGGCCGGCTGGTTTCGAAGATCACGTACAATGTTGAACAGGTGGCGGATGCCACGACCAACGCCGTGACCATCACCCTCAGGGAAGGGCTTACCATTCTCGGCCTGCTGGGCTTTATGATTTACACCAACTGGAAGTTGACCCTTGTATTCCTGGCCGTGGGGCCGTTGATTGCCCTGGTGGTCAGCTACGCGAGTAAGCGCTTCCGCAGAATCAGCAAACGTATCCAGGGGTCGATGGGCGATATTACCCATGCGGCTTCCGAGTCCATCAGTGGCTATCGGGTGGTCCGTACCTTTGGCGGCGAGCACTATGAACGCGACCGCTTCCGCAAGGTCAGTGAGAAAAACCTGGAGCAGAGCCTGAAGATGGCTTCCACCCAGGCCATCAGCATCCCGGTTATCCAGGTGCTGGTGGCGATTGCCATCGCGGCACTGGTGTGGACCATGCTGGCGCCGGAGATCCGTGGCGAAATGAGTACCGGCCAGCTTGTGGCCTTCATTACCGCCGCAACAACCATGGCCAAGCCCATTCGCCAGGTAACGTCCGTACATGCCAAGATCCAGCGTGGCGTTGCCGCTGCCCACGACGTCTTCGGAACCATGGACGAGGAACCGGAACACGATCCGGGCACCTACGCGCCGGAACGGGTTAACGGCAACATTGAATTTGAAAGCGTGTCCTTCCGCTATCGTGACCAGTTGGACGACGTTCTCAAGGATATTTCCCTGAACATACCCGCCGGTCAGAGTGTTGCCCTGGTCGGGCGTTCGGGCAGTGGCAAGTCGACACTGGTCAGTCTTTTGCCTCGTTTCTACGAGTACACCGGTGGGGATGTCCGTCTGGACGGCCACTCCCTGAAAGAATTCAGCCTGGAAGCCCTGCGCTCACAGATTGCGCTGGTGACCCAGAACGTGGTTCTTTTCAACGACACCATTGCGGCCAACATTGCCTATGGCGCACTCCGCCACTGCAGTCGCGAGCAAATCACTGATGCAGCGGCCAAGGCCCATGCGCTGGAGTTCATCGAGCGTATGCCGGAAGGTCTGGATACCATGATTGGTGACAACGGCGTGATGCTTTCCGGCGGCCAGCGCCAGCGACTGGCCATTGCAAGGGCCCTGCTGAAAAACGCACCGGTGCTGATCCTGGACGAGGCAACATCGGCCCTCGATACGGAATCGGAACGGCACATACAGGATGCACTGGAAACCGTCATGCAGGGTCGTACAACGTTGGTCATTGCCCACCGGCTATCAACCATTGAAAAGGCGGATCGCATCCTGGTGATGGATGGCGGCAGAATTGTCGAGTCCGGTCGCCATGATGAATTGCTGGCCGAGGGCGGCGCCTACGCCCAGCTCCACCAGATGCAGTTCAGCGAGCAGGCATGACCACGCTGGTGGAACGGGTATGGTACAGCGGTAGGCGCCCCCTGTGGCCGTTGTATCCGCTGGTCTGGCTCTACCGCACCATTTCTGAAAACCGTCGCCGCCGGGCCTGGCAGGCGATGAACGAACGCATTCCGGTTCCCGTGGTGGTGGTGGGCAATATCACCGCCGGGGGCACAGGAAAATCCCCGCTGACTGCCGCTCTCACCAGTCTGCTGAAGGACCAGGGTTGGCAGCCAGTGATCCTGAGCCGTGGCTACGGTGGCAAGTCTGATCGCTATCCGCTGTTGGTCAACGCTGACACCGACGCCAGGATCGCCGGTGACGAGCCGGTAATGCTGGCCGCGCAATCGGGATGCCCGGTTGTGGTGGACCCGGATCGCAGACGGGGTGCCCTATGGGCACTGGAGCAAGGGCTGGGTACCATTCTGGTGTGCGACGACGGGCTCCAGCATTATCGGCTTCCCCGGGATATTGAACTGGCCGTTTTCGATGCGGCCCGTGGTGTCGGCAACGGCGCCCTGATTCCAGTGGGGCCGTTGCGTGAACCTCTGGCGCGGCTGGAATCCGTCGACTTCGTGATCACCAATGGCGGCCATCTCGACGAGCTCGAGCATGAGCGCCAGTTCACCATGACCCTGGCCCCTACTGAGCTGCGCAACCTTGTGACCGGGGAAGTGCTGTCTCCGGAATGCCTGGAAGGCCGGCGCGTGAGGGCAGTGGCAGGGATCGGTAATCCCAGCCGATTTTTCGATACACTGATGGCGCTGGGGGCCCAGGTCAGGCCTCTTGCCTTGCCGGACCATCATCGTTTTACGCCCGCCGACCTGCACTCCGAAGACGGCGAATGGCTGGTGATGACCGCTAAGGATGCGGTCAAGTGCCGCGGGATCGCCCCTGACAACACCTGGGTCCTGTCTGTCACGGCCAGCCTCCCCGAGGTGTTTTCCGAGGCGTTCGTGGCCCGCGTCAATGACTGCAACCAATCGCTGGATACAATGACATTGTGAGAACCGCACCATGGATAAAAAACTGATGGCCCTGCTGGCCTGTCCGGTATGCAAAGGTGACCTGAAGCTGAACGACGCCAAAACCGAGCTTGTCTGCTATCAGGATGCGATGGCCTTTCCGGTTCGCGAGGGGATACCGGTGATGCTCGCCACCGAAGCCCGGACTCTGACGACCGACGAGCGACTCCACAAACGCTGACAGGAAGCCCGTATGTCCTACACCGTCGTTATCCCGGCACGTTATGCCTCTACTCGGCTGCCTGGCAAGCCATTGGCAGACATTGCCGGCAAGCCGATGATTGAGCACGTCTATGAGCGGGCGTGTGAAAGTCAGGCTGGTCGTGTGGTGATCGCCACGGATGACGAACGCATCAAGGCCGCCTGTGCCGCCTTCGGCGCGGAAGTAGTGATGACCTCCGCCAACCACGCCAGTGGTACGGACCGTCTTGAAGAGGTAGCTCGAAAACTGGGGTTTGGTTCGGACAACCGGGTTGTCAACGTTCAGGGTGATGAACCCTTGATCCCACCGGAACTGATTGACCAGGTGGCCGCAAACCTCGAAGCTCACCCTGACGCAGCCATCGCCACCCTCTGCGAGCGGATTCCTGACGCCACCAGTGTGTTCAATCCCAATGTTGTCAAAGTGGTTTTCGATAACCGGGGCATGGCCCACTACTTCAGCCGGGCGCCGATTCCCTGGGCCCGGGATGCGTGGCAGGACGGTGGCGACACCGCCGCGGCGCGGCCGCTACCGGAAGACAGCAATTACTATCGTCACATTGGCATCTACGGCTACCGCGTCAGCCTCCTGCGGAATTTCGTGACCTGGGCGCCAGCCCCGACCGAAGTCACTGAATCCCTGGAACAGCTGCGGGCACTCTACAATGGCGCCCGCATTCACGTCGAAGAAGCGTGCCGGATGCCACCCGCGGGCGTGGATACCGCCGAGGATCTAGAGCGTCTGCGGCAAATCATGATTACCAGACAAAAGGGGGCAGGACACCCATGAAGCCGGAAGTAAACGTACTGTTTGTCTGTCTTGGCAACATCTGCCGTTCGCCCAGCGCAGAAGGTGTCTTTCGCCAGGTGGTTCAGCAGTCCGGGTTCGAAAGTCGCATTGCCATCGATTCCTGCGGCACCGGCGACTGGCATGTGGGCAAGGCCCCGGACGGACGCGCCATGGCCGCTGCCGGCAAGCGCGGAATCGATATCAGTGATCTCCGGGCCCGCCAGTTCCAGGCGCCGGATCTGGACCGGTTCGATTACGTACTGGTGATGGACCGTCAGAATCTCGCGGACGTCAGGGATATCTGGCAGCAACATGGCGGGACCGAGCCGGCATTGTTTCTGGGGTTTGGTCGTTCTGATGAAGAGGAAGTGCCGGACCCATACTACGGTGGCGACCAGGGCTTCGAGCACGTACTTGACCTGATTACCGAGGCCAGTGAAGGTCTTCTTGAGCATATCCGGGAGCGGCTGGTGTGACCCGTTCCGGGGAGATCAGGGAGAACGTGTCCCTGGGGACGATGAACAGTCTTGGTATCGAGGCGAGGGCGCGGTATTTTGTGTCAGTCACCACTGTCGAGGCGCTCCGGAGAGCGCTGGCGTGGGCATCGGAAGCATCGGTTGAGCCGCTCCTGCTCGGAGGTGGCAGCAACCTGGTATTTGCAGGGGATTATCCGGGGCTGGTGATTCGCATCGCCATCGCACGCCGGTGCTGGGAGCAGGTTAGTGGCGACGAGGCGACACTGGTACTGGGCGCTGGTGAAAACTGGCACGAAAGTGTGTTGTACGCGGCTTCCTCCGGCTACAGAGGGATTGAAAATCTTGCGCTGATTCCTGGCACTGTCGGGGCGGCACCGGTTCAGAACATCGGAGCTTATGGCACGGAGTTGCAGGACACCCTGGTGGATATCCGGGCCCTGGATCGGCAGACCGGCAACGAAGTGGTGCTGACGAACAGTCTGTGCCATTTCAGCTATCGTGACAGCGTGTTCAAACACGAACCCGGGCGCTACGTCATCACAGAGGTTCGTCTGAGATTGTCCCGCACCCGACCATTCTCACTGGATTATCGTGACCTCTGCGACTATTTCGACGGGCAGGACCTGCGCGATCTCACTCCGCTTGATGTCGCCAGTGCCGTGATGGCTGTTCGTCGACGCAAATTGCCTGATCCGGAACAGCTTCCCAATGCCGGCAGCTTCTTCAAGAACCCAGTTGTGCCAATGGCAACCTGGGAGTCATTGAAGGAGCAACACCCAGAGATCGCCGGCTACCCCGGTGATGACAATGCCAAGGTGGCGGCCGCATGGCTGATCGACCAGTGTGGCTGGAAGGGGTATCGCAATAGCCGCGTTGGCGTCCATAACCGTCAGGCACTGGTGTTGGTGAACCATTCGAATGGCAGCGGTCAGGACGTGTTGGCATTGGCCAACCGTATCCGGGAGGATGTTGAAGCCCGCTTTGGTATTGCGCTGGAAATGGAACCGGGCGTAATCGGTTCATGCCCATAGGGCAGGCCTGAACCGATTACGCTCGTTGCACGGTTCCTTAAAGGCCGTTGCGGGGGGAGGCGCTAATCAGGAAGGGGAGTGCCTCAGCGAGTGGAATATCCTGCTTGTCTTCGTCACGGCGGCCCTTGTATTCCAGGGTTTCTGCCGTCAGGCCCCGCTCGGATACCACGAACCGGTGAGGAATGCCGATCAGTTCCATATCCGCGAACTTCACGCCCGGACGTTCGTTCCGGTCATCCAGAAGGACATCAAAACCAGCCTGGCGAAGCTGCTCATAGAGCTTTTCCCCGGCAGCCATGACCGAAGGGGATTTGTGGCCGTTCAGTGTCACGATAGCCACCTCAAACGGAGCAATGGCGTCGGGCCAGATGATGCCCTTGTCGTCATGGTTCTGCTCAATGGACGAGGCGACAATCCGGGAGACACCGATACCGTAGCAGCCCATTTCCAGGGTGGCGCTCTTGCCGTTTTCATCCAGTACCGTGGCGTTCATGGCCTTGCTGTATTTATTGCCCAGCTTGAAAATGTGGCCAACTTCAATACCGCGCCGGATTTCCAGGGTGCCCTTGCCGTCCGGGCTGGGATCGCCCTCGACCACATCGCGCAGGTCTTCCACGCGGCTCAGGGCTACATCGCGTTCCCAGTTTACGCCGGTCAGGTGGTGGCCTTCCTTGTTGGCGCCGCAGACAAAGTCCACCATGTGTGCCGCACTGCGATCGACAATGACGGGCACTGTCAGGTTCACGGGGCCGATGGAGCCGGCCTTGCAACCGACAACCTGTTCGATTTCCTCATCGGTGGCCATGGTCAGCGGTTCAGCGACATCGGGCAGGTTTTCCGCCTTGATTTCATTAAGGGTGTGATCCCCCCGAAGAATCAGGGCAATCAGGCCACTGTGGCCGTTGTCGTCTTCTTCGGCCTTGACCAGCAAGGTCTTGGCGCAGCGACTGGCGTCTACGTTCAGGAATGTGGCAACGGCCTCTATGGTCCGTTGCTCTGGTGTGGCCACCTCCGCCATTTCTTCGGAAGGCGATGAGCGGTCTCCGGCAGGCGCAACGGCTTCGGCTTTCTCAATGTTGGCGGCATAGTCGCTGTCGGTGCTGAACACAATGGCGTCTTCACCGGATGAGGCCAGTACATGGAACTCGTGGGACGCGCTTCCGCCGATAGCGCCTGAATCCGCCTCGACGGGGCGGTAATCCAGGCCCAGTCGATCAAAGATGGCGCAGTAGGTGCGATGCATGACCTGATACGTGTCGTTCAATGATTCCGCATTCACATGGAACGAGTAAGCGTCCTTCATGATGAATTCCCGCGCACGCATCACGCCGAACCGGGGACGTCGTTCATCGCGGAACTTGGTCTGGATCTGGTAGAAGTTCGCGGGCAATTCCTTGTAGCTTTTCAGCTCGTTGCGGATCAGATCGGTGATGACCTCCTCGTGGGTGGGCCCGAAGCAGAAGTCGCGACCATGGCGGTCGTTCATCCGCAGTAGTTCACCGCCATACTGTTCCCAGCGCCCGGATTCCTGCCACAGCTCCGCCGGCTGTACCGCGGGCATCAGCACTTCCTGTGCGCCACTCTTGTCCATTTCCTCGCGCACGATGCGTTCAACCTTGCGAAGCACCCTCAATCCCATTGGCAGCCAGGAGTAGAGGCCGGAGGCCAGTTTTCGGATCATTCCTGCCCGGAGCATCATTTGATGGCTGATGATCTCGGCATCGGCAGGCGTTTCTTTTTGGGTGGCAATCAGGTAGCGGCTTGCTCGCATTGTGTTATCCGTAAGCAGTTGAGAAGGGGTTCTTTATTTATCCTGTCGTGCTCGCTATTGTACGGAGCGATTACCACGAGGTACAGATGGACATTGGGAGAGCTGCGAATGACACTGACCGCAACTGAAGTCGAGGCCGTTATCAGGGCCGGTGTGCCTATGGCCGAGGATATCGGATTTACCGTCGACGAAGCGCGGGAAGACGGGTTCGCCCGCACCCGCCTGGTGTTTTCCGAACGCCTGATTCGCCCCGGCGGCACACTGTCTGGCCCGGTGCAGATGGCCCTGGCGGATGCGTCCATGTACGCGGCAGTGATGGCCGCCATTGGTCAGGTTGAGATGGCGGTGACCAGCAACCTGTCGATCAATTTCCTGCATAAGCCGGCACCGGACGACCTGATAGGGGAGGCGAGGGTTCTGCGGATGGGGCGCCGACTTGCTTTTTGCGAGGTGCGGTTGCTATCCGGGCAGGGAAACGAGGAGAAACTGGTCGCCCATGTAACGGGCAGCTATGCTTTACCGTATAACCGCGACTGAAGCAGGAGATATGACCGAAGAAACCGTAGATATCACGCCTCGCCGTCAGCCTGTTCAGGCCAGAAGCCGCGAGCGCGTGAATAGCATTCTCAGCCATGCGGCAGCGATTTTCCACGAGGTGGGTGTCGATGCCACCAGTATGTCTGCCATTGCCCGTCAGTCCGGCATGTCACTCGCCTCCCTCTATCGTTACTTTCCCAACAAGGCGGCCATCGTAAAGGCGATTGCTGAAGGGCATGTTGAGCGCATGGAGACGGCGTTGCGGGAGCGGCTCCAGACTCTGGAGCTGGTGGATGCCGTAGACGTTCTGATTGACCTGTTCTATGAGTTTTATCGGACCGAACCTGCCTATTCCGTGATCTGGAGCGGGGTGGAATCGATGCCCGAATTGCGGGACCTGGATATCCGTGAGCTCTACAGCCATGCCCGCGACCTGGATAACCGCTTGCGGGACGTCTGCCCCCGCATTCCGGAAGACCGTCGGTGGACGGCGAGCCTGATGTTGCCCCGCTCGGCCGGAACCGTTCTCAGGCTTGCGGCTACCCTGCCGGACGATCAGGCCCGTTCGATGGTGAGTGAGCTCAAATGCATGGCCCGGGCCTATCTGGCTGAGCTCATCCGCTAGCAAGTCAGGACAGATACCCCAGAGGCAGGGCCGTGCTGTCAATAACCCGCCTCAGCACAAAGCTGGAGTGCACACCACTGACGCCCTGGATGCGGGTGATGCGATTTAGCAGAAAGTGGTGATAATGATCCATGTCGGGCACTACCACCTTGAGCATGTAATCGGCGTCCTGGCCGGTAATCAGGTAGCATTCCTGAACTTCGGGGTATTCACCCACCTGCCGCTCGAACGTGGCAAAGCGTTCGGGGGTGTGCCGGTCCATGCCGATGAGTATGATCGCCGTAAGGGACAGTCCCAGCTTTTTGTGATCAAGGATTGTTACCTGCCGAACTATGATCCCGGCGTCCTCCAGTGCGCGGACCCGTCGCAGGCAAGGGGAGGGTGAAAGACCGACTTTGTCTGCCAGCTCCTGGTTTGTCAGCGAGCCATTCTGTTGCAACTGTTCGAGGATATGACGGTCAATCCTGTCGATTTTAACAAGCGACTTGTCGGAAGTTGACATAAAATTGCACCTTCAGTGAGTATCCTGGAATATTGTGTCTATTCTGGGTTTCTTAAGGGAGAAAAAGCAATCATTTTCCCCGTGTGACGCGTTATCCTGATACACAATCAATGAATTCCCCGTGAGAACAGCAAGGAATCACCCCAATGGCATTTGATCATCGTAAATACGTTGCGTTTACGCCGGTGGCGAAAACCGATCGTCGCTGGCCTGACAAAGTCATCACCACCGCTCCCCGTTTTTGTGCGGTGGATCTGCGGGATGGCAACCAGGCACTGGTAAAGCCGATGTCGGTAGCGCAGAAGCAGCGGATGTTTGATTTGCTGGTAAAGCTGGGGTTCAAGGAAATCGAGATTGGCTTTCCGGCAGCGAGCCAACCGGATTTTGATTTTTGTCGCAAACTTATTGAAGAAGATCGCATTCCCGATGATGTGCACATTCAGGTGCTGACCCAGGCGCGGCCGGAGCTGATTGAGCGCACCTACGATGCCCTTAAGGGGGCTCGCAAGGCTATCGTACATGTGTACAACTCGACGTCGACGGTTCAGCGGGAGCAGGTCTTCGGCATGGACCGCGAAGGCGTGAAAGATATTGCGGTCAATGGTGCCCGCATCGTCAAGGCCAACGCCGCCAAGTACCCGGACACCGAATGGACTTTCCAGTATTCGCCGGAGAGCTTTACCGGAACGGAACTGGAATACGCCGCGGACGTGATCGATGCGGTAAACGACGTCTGGCGCCCGGATCAGGGCCAGCCGGTGGTGATCAACCTGCCAGCCACCGTGGAAATGGCGACCCCCAATGTATTTGCCGATCAGATCGAGTGGATCTGCGATCACGTTCGGTATCGCGAGCACATCAGTATCAGCGTCCATACCCACAACGACCGTGGCTGTGCCGTAGCGGCGGCGGAGCTGGCGGTGATGGCCGGCGCTGACCGGGTGGAAGGCACGCTGATGGGCAATGGTGAGCGTACCGGCAACATGGACCTGGTCACCATGGCGATGAATCTTTACTCACAGGGCGTGGATCCGACGCTGGACCTGTCTGGAATGGCTGAGATTACCGATGTGGTTGAAGCCTGTACCGAGATTTCCACCCATCCCCGCCACCCCTATGCCGGTGAGCTTGTGTTTACAGCCTTCTCGGGTAGCCACCAGGATGCCATCCGTAAATGCCTGGCCCGCCGCACCGAAGGCGAAAGCTGGCATGTGGCGTATCTGCCCATCGATCCTCACGACCTCGGTCGCCGTTATGAGGAAGTGGTTCGCATCAACAGCCAGTCTGGCAAAGGTGGTGTGGCTTATGTCCTGGAGCGTGATTACAACATCAGCCTGCCACGGTGGTTGCAGATCGAGTTCAGTAAGCTGGTGCAGCGAGAGGCCGAAACCAACGGCGGAGAGATTGACTCACTGACGATTCATCGGTTGTTCGAAGATCGTTACCTGAAGGTGGCCAAAGCCTGGGAGTTGAGATCCTATGACCTTCACCGGGATGATGAAGGCGTGAATGCCGTTGTGAGTATTGGCGCTGAAAGCGACCCGATCATACTCAAAGGTCATGGCCTCGGAGCGGTCGAGGCAGTGTCAGCGGCGTTGGAGGCGGAATACGGCGTAACCCTGGCGGTAGAAGCCTACGATGAATTTGCATTGGGTGAGGGCACCAACGCCAATGCACTGGCCTGTATCCGTGTGACGGTGGATGGACATCACTGCAGTGCGGCCGCTCTGGCCGAGGATACCACGTCGGCTACCTTGCAGGCGCTGTTTTCAGCGGTTTCCCAGGTGGTCGAAGCTGGTCGTCGGGATGGGGTCACCAATAAGGCGTCGGCGGAAGCGGATGCCTGAAAAAGAAAAAGCCGGCGAATGCCGGCTTTTTCGGATTCCCTGTGCCCGTGAGGGGCATAGGGCGGGGTCGCGTAACCTCAGACTGGGGTTACGTTTTCCGCCTGGGGACCTTTCGGACCCTGAGTCACGGTAAACTGCACCTGTTGACCTTCGGTCAGGGTGCGGAAACCGCTCGCGTTGATTGCACTATAGTGAACGAAAACGTCACTGCCACCGTCCTGGGCGATAAAGCCGAAGCCCTTGGACTCGTTAAACCACTTTACGTGGCCTGTTTTTGTATCTGACATTGATCTTTCCTGTATTTCTGAAATTTTGCCCTCACGGGACCATCGGTATCCAGTCGGAATACCGGCGCTGTAAAAATTCAGAAAGTACTGAGGAAAGGGGCAACGAAGAGCACTGCGGCAGGACGTTGAAACGCATTCACCAAATACCGCTGTATTTTCACAGCAATTTCAGTATAGACCGAGATGGGAGGGCGTCAACGCTTTTTTTAGCACTTTATTTAAGTTTTTTAATCCGCAAAAACAACAAGTTGTCATAAAATCGTCACCAAACGGATGCACCGTTGTGGCGCAGATTCCGATTGGTGACAGCGTCTCGTGGTCAGCTTTTGAACTGCTCGCTGATTTCTTCCAGTATGGCGGGGTCGTCAATCGTGCTTGGCACTGCGTAGTCCTCACCATCGGCGATTTGTCGGATTACCCGGCGCAGGATCTTGCCGGACCGGGTTTTGGGGAGTCGTTCCACGACCAGCGCCTTGCGGAAGCAGGCAATAGCGCCGATTTTTTCGCGCACCATCTCAACCAGCTCTTCTTCAAGTTCGTCGTGGTCGATGGTTGCGCCGTCCTTGATCAGTACGAGCCCCACGGGCACCTGGCCTCTCATGTCGTCGTGAGCACCGACCACGCAGCATTCCGCGATGGCCGGGTGGGCCGCCACCACTTCCTCCATCTCTCCGGTGGACAACCGGTGGCCCGCGACGTTGATAACGTCGTCCGTTCTCCCCATCACGAACACATAGCCGTCTTCATCAACAAATCCTCCATCACCGGAACTGTAGAAACCTTCGATGGGGGCAAGATAAGTGTTACGGAATCGGGCGTCGTCACCCCAGACCGTGGACATGCAGCCCGGAGGCAATGGCAGCTTAACGGCAATCTGGCCCTGTTCGCCGGCGGGCACCTGATGGCCCTCCATGTCCACCACCTGAACGTTGAATCCGGGGGACGGAAGCGTGGCGGAGCCGGGTTTCGTCGTCATCATCTCGATGCCCACCGGGTTGCAGCAGATTGCCCAGCCGGTTTCGGTTTGCCACCAATGGTCCAGTATTGGCAGGCGGGTATGTTCCTTCAGCCATTCGTAGGTGGGTGGGTCCAGTCGTTCGCCGGCCAGGAAGAGGCGCTTCAGGGAACTGATGTCGTAGCGGGACAGCTGATCAGCCTCAGGGTCTTCCTTGCGGACCGCCCGGAAGGCGGTCGGTGCCGTGAACAACAGATTCACGCCGTGGTCCTGGACCACTCGCCAGAAGGCGCCGGCATCCGGAGTTTTGACCGGCTTGCCCTCGTAAAGAATGGTGGTGCAGCCTGCAAACAAGGGGGCATAGACGATATAGCTGTGCCCGACCACCCAGCCAACGTCCGATGCGGCCCAGTAGACATCTCCCGGGCTGGCGTCGTAAACCAAGTGCATGCTGTAGCGAAGAGCGACGGCATGGCCGCCGTTGTCGCGCACAACGCCCTTGGGTTTACCGGTGGTTCCGGACGTGTAGAGGATATAAAGCGGGTCGGTGGCCCTGACAGGCACCGGGTCTACCGCCCGGGCCCGGCTAACCATTTCACCCCAGTCGAAATCGCGACCTTCCTGAAGCGTGGCCTTAGCCTGCGGGCGCTGAAACACAATGCAACACTCGGGCTTGTGGTCCGCCTGATCGATGGCTTTGTCCACCAAGGGCTTGTATTCGATGACCTTGCTGACTTCGATGCCGCAGGAGGCTGTGATGACGGCCTTGGGCTTGGCATCATCGATGCGCACCGCCAGTTCATTGGATGCGAAACCGCCAAAGACCACGGAATGAATGGCGCCAATCCGGGCGCATCCCAGCATGGCAATGACGGCTTCCGGAATCATGGGCATGTAGAGAATCACCCGGTCACCCTTGGTGATGCCTCTGTCCTGGAGGGCACCGGCGAAGGTTGCCACCGCACGGGTGAGCTCATTGTAGGTGTATGAGCGGATGGTGTCGGTGACCGGAGAATCGTAAATCAGGGCTTTCTGTTCGCCGCGCCCGGCCCGGATGTTGGCATCCAGTGCTATGTCGGAGGTGTTAAGGACGCCATCGGGAAACCACTCCCCATGTCCGTTATCGGTGGGCTGCCAGATGGTTTTCGGGGGCTCCATCCAGTCAATGGCAGACGCTTTCTCGCGCCAGAAGGCGTCAGGCTGGTCGATTGATTGCCTGAACTCGGAGTGGTAGTCCATAACATCCACCTCGCATCACTGTTGTTGTTGTGTTTTGTAATACCCACAACTTTAGGCGCTTTGAGGTATAGGACTACTAGACCATAGGCTAAGTTTCTGTCTTTTTGAAAGTTATTGGTTTCCTGAATTGACCGCGGTCACGTTCGCTTCAACGTGGCCGCTGGCAACACGGGCAGTGATCCTGTCTCCGGGCGCGAGTTCACTGGCCTGGCGAACTATATCCCCGTTTTCCTGCTGGACGATGGCGTACCCCCGCCCCAGCGTCGCCAGTGGGCTGACCACATTCAGTGTTTGAGCCAGATGCTCAAGGCGCTCCTGGCGTTGGACGACGGACTGGCGAGCCAAGCGGGTCAGTCGTTCGGACAGCTGGCTGACGCTCCTGCGGTTGTCGTCGAGCCGTTTTGCGGGAGATTGCATCCTCAGGCGCTGGCCAAGGTGTTCAGCGCGCACCTTTTCCCGCTCCATGCGTTGACGCATGGCTTTGCCCAGCCGCAGGTCGAGGTCGTCCATGCGCTGGGCTTTTTCCATCAGTTCACGCCGGGGATCCCTGAGCCTGGCGGAAAGATGCGCCAGCTGAGTCCCCATGCGTTTGAGGGCTCGGCTGGCGGCGCCGGCGAGTCGATGTTCCCGTTCCTTGAGCTGTCGCAGCCAGTCCTGCTGATCGGGTGATATCTTTTCCGCAGCGGCGGACGGTGTGGGTGCCCGCAGGTCGGCGACAAAGTCGGCAATGGTTACGTCCACTTCGTGGCCAACCGCACTGACCGTTGGCAGGGGGCATGCTGCTATGGCGCGGGCGACGGCTTCCTCGTTGAAACACCAAAGATCTTCCAGTGAGCCACCACCGCGACCAATAATCAGCACATCGGCGAGTCCGTGTCGGGCTGCCCGGTCAATGGCGCGGACAATGTCAGCTGTTGCTGCCTGCCCCTGGACAGCGGTGGGGTAAAGGGTGACGGGAATGGCCGGGCATCGTCTGGCAAGTACGGTCAGGATATCGTGAATGGCGGCGCCGGTGGGCGATGTCACAACCCCAATGTGGCGAGGGGTTGATGGCAGCGGTTTTTTGCGGGCTGCATCGAACAGACCCTCCATCTGCAGCTTGCGTTTGAGCTCCTCATAGGCCTGCTGCAACGCGCCGAGTCCCGCTGGCTCGACATGCTCGACAATGATCTGGAAATCGCCCCGGTTCTCGTAAAGCGTTACCTTGCCGCGGATGCGAACCTGCTCGCCTTCCTTCGGAATTTCTTTCACCCGCTGGTTGAAGCCCCGGAACATGGCGCAGCGGATCTGGCATTTGCGATCTTTCAGGGAAAAATACCAATGGCCAGAAGAGGGGCGGGAGAATCCGGACAATTCACCCTCAACCCAAACCTGCATGAAGCTGGCTTCCAGCAGGTGGCGGGCCTGGTGATTGAGCTCGCTGACACTCAGCGCTCGGGGCCGGGAATCCTGGAAACCGCTGTCCAAAGGGGGTGCTCCTTCGTTTCTGTGGGGTTGCTGTATACGCAAAAGCCGAAAATTGGAGAGTAAAAATAGCGAAAATTCAAAAAGATGCAACCCAATAGGTAGTCAGCCCCGGTTTACTGTCAACCAAGGCCCATTTATAATAGGTCGATTAAGAATTTTGTACTGCCACAGCCTGCGGGGTGTGGTGTCAGAATTCTCCAATCTAGCATGTTCAAAAGGCGGATCCCAATGCTGCGAATTGCCGAAGAAGCCCTCACCTTTGACGATGTACTGCTCGTTCCAGGACGCTCAGAGGTTCTTCCTCACCAGGTCAGCCTGCAAACCCAGCTGACCAAAGGTATCACCCTGAATATTCCGCTGGTATCAGCGGCTATGGATACCGTGACCGAAGCTGATCTGGCCATTTCCATGGCCCAGGAAGGTGGCATCGGCATCATGCACAAGAGCATGTCTGTTGAGCAGCAGGCCGCGGCCGTCCGCAAGGTCAAGAAGTTCGAAAGCGGCGTCGTGAAGGATCCTATCACGGTGACGCCGGACACTACGGTTCGCGAACTCGTGGACATTACCATGGCCAACAACATTTCGGGGCTGCCGGTGGTGGACGGTGTCGATCTCGTTGGTATCGTCACCGGTCGTGATATTCGCTTTGAAAGCCGCCTGGACACGCCTGTCTCGGAAATCATGACCGCCAAGGACAAGTTGGTGACGGTGAAAGAGGGTGCCAACCTGGACGACGTGAAAGAGCTGTTGCATCGTCACCGCATTGAAAAAGTCCTGGTCGTGAATGACGACTTTGAATTGCGCGGGCTGATTACCGTCAAGGATATCCAGAAGGCGAAGGACTATCCGCTCGCTTGCAAGGACGAGCAGGGCCGTCTTCGAGCTGGCGCTGCCGTTGGCACCGGTGCAGATACAGATGCACGTGTAGCCGCGCTGGTTGAGGCCGGAGTTGACGTGATCGTAGTGGATACGGCCCATGGCCATTCCAAGGGCGTGCTCGACCGGGTTCGCTGGATTAAAGAACATTTCCCGGAAGTTCAGGTGATCGGCGGCAACATTGCTACGTCTGATGCCGCAATCGATCTGGCCGACGCTGGTGCAGACGCGGTCAAGGTAGGTATCGGTCCCGGTTCCATCTGCACGACCCGTATTGTGGCCGGCATTGGCGTGCCACAGATCACAGCAGTGTCCAATGTGGCCGCCGCCTTGAAAGACCGTGGCGTGCCCGTGATCGCGGATGGTGGCGTTCGCTTCTCTGGCGATATTTCCAAGGCCATTGCAGCCGGAGCCTACAGTGTCATGATCGGCAGCCTGCTGGCCGGTACTGACGAAGCCCCGGGCGAGGTTGAGCTGTATCAGGGCCGTAGCTATAAAGCCTACCGCGGCATGGGTTCCATTGGAGCCATGGGGCAGGGGTCCAGTGACCGTTACTTCCAAGACGCCAGTAAAGGCATTGAGAAGCTGGTGCCGGAAGGCATTGAAGGCCGCGTTGCCTGCAAGGGCCCGATGCGGAACATTGTGCACCAGTTGATGGGCGGCCTGCGGGCTTCCATGGGTTATACCGGCAGTGCCACCATGGAAGAAATGCGCACCAAGCCTGAATTCGTCCGCATCACCAATGCGGGCATGCGTGAGAGTCACGTCCACGACGTGACCATCACCAAAGAAGCCCCTAACTACCGTATCGGCTGACCACTGTCGATTCGGGCGCGGCTCACCCAGTGAGCCGCGTTTTTTCTTTCTGCTCCGAGGATTTCATGGCCCATAACATCCACGACCACCGTATTCTGATTCTCGATTTCGGTTCCCAGTACACCCAGCTCATCGCGCGCCGCGTTCGGGAAATTGGGGTCTATTGTGAGATCAAGGCCTTTGATATTACCGATGAGGAACTGAAAGAGTTCAATCCCAAAGGTATCATTCTCGCGGGCGGCCCCGAGTCCGTGACTCAACTGGGTGGCCCTCGTGCGCCGGAAGGCCTGTTCGAAAAAGGGATTCCGGTTCTGGGCATTTGTTATGGCATGCAGACCATGGCCGAGCAGCTGGGCGGTCGTGTTGCCAGTTCCGAGAAGCGGGAATTTGGCTATGCCCAGGTCAAAGTGCGGGCCAAGGGGCCTTTGCTGAAAGATATTACAGACCATCTCACGGCAACCGGCGAATCTTTGCTGGATGTGTGGATGAGCCATGGCGACAAGGTTGTGGTGATGCCAGAGGGCTTCGAACTGCTGGCATCAACGGAGAGTGCGCCGATTTCGGCCATGCAGGATACGTCGCGTAACCTCTACGGCGTCCAGTTCCACCCGGAAGTGACCCATACCCTGCAGGGCAAGCGCATCCTGGAGCACTTCATTCTCAACATCTGCCAGTGCGAGGCTCTGTGGACGCCAGCCAAGATTGTTGACGATGCGGTGGAGCAGATCCGTAATCAGGTGGGCAGTGGCAAGGTGCTTCTGGGTCTGTCTGGTGGTGTGGATTCTTCCGTTACCGCTGCGCTGCTTCACAAAGCCATCGGCGACCAGTTGACCTGTGTGTTCGTGGACAACGGCCTGTTACGCCTGAACGAAGGCGATCAGGTGATGGATATGTTCGCCAGCAACATGGGTGTGAAGGTTATTCGCGTTGATGCCGAAGACCTGTTCCTGTCCAAGCTCAAGGGTGTTGATGATCCTGAGCAGAAGCGCAAGATCATTGGCAACACCTTCATTGATGTGTTCGACGAAGAAGCCGCCAACATCCGCGATGTGAACTGGCTGGCCCAAGGCACCATCTACCCGGATGTCATTGAATCCGCAGCCTCCAAGACCGGTAAAGCCCATGTTATTAAATCCCACCATAATGTGGGTGGTCTGCCGGAAACCATGAAAATGAAGCTGGTGGAGCCGCTGCGGGAACTGTTCAAGGACGAGGTTCGCCGTATTGGCCTGGAGCTTGGACTGCCTTACGACATGGTGTATCGCCACCCATTCCCCGGGCCCGGCCTGGGCGTGCGGATTCTGGGTGAAGTGAAGAAGGAATACGCCGAAATCCTCCGTCGGGCTGATGCTATTTTCCTGGAAGAGTTGCACCGTGCTGACTTTTACCACAAAACCAGTCAGGCATTTGCGGTCTTCCTGCCCGTCAAATCGGTTGGAGTGGTAGGTGATGCCCGACGCTATGAATACGTGGTGGCATTGCGCGCAGTGGAAACCATCGATTTCATGACCGCCCGTTGGGCACACCTGCCGTACGATCTGCTGGAAACGGTATCCAATCGCATCATCAATGAAATTGAAGGTGTGTCCCGGGTAACCTACGACGTTTCCTCCAAGCCGCCGGCAACCATCGAGTGGGAGTGACCGGTATGCTGGTCGGGTTGGTCAGTTAATTCTGACCAACCCGACCTGATTGGTGCTGCTTTGATGGATTAGCAGGTTTTCTTCTTCAGTCACCCAAACATTGCGAATGATCCCAACTCCCGAGGGAATGGCCCAGCTTTGAAAGGTCTCGGCTTTCGGGTCGAATCTGACGAGTGCATCAGGTCGCATGCCCGATTCGTTGTACCAGATAATGTCGTCGATGACGGCCAATGCGTAAGGATGAGAGTCCGTGCCGCTGGGGGAATCCCATTCGGTGATTGCGCCGGTATCCGGGTTCAGTCGGCCGATTTTTCCCCTCGTTGAATTGACGTACCAAACGTTGCCTTGGCTATCCAGGTCAAGTCGACGTACTCGGGTTCGTTTATCCGGCAGGTTGTAATAACGAACCTCCATAGTGTTCGGGTTCATGGCGCCAATCTTGTTCGTGCCATTGTAGGCAATCCAAACGGTGCCGTTGGAATCTACCTTGATTCCATAGGGCCTGGCTTCAGTGTTCACTTCCTTCAATACACCGGTTTCAGGATCCAGTCGGCCCAGCATGGCCGCGTGCTGAGCCGTGAAATACAGGTTGCCGTTGGGATGAAACACGGCAGAGTGAGGGTCTTTGGCCTGCGTTTCATATTCAGTGATATTGCCGGTGTCCGGATTCAGCTTCCCGATAGTGGCGTTGCTGTTTCCGGTGTACCAGATGTTGCCATCCTCATCAGGGACAATGGAGTGTGGCCGGGCTGATGGCGGTAAATTGTATTCCTTCATTTCGCCAGTATTCGGGTTCAGTTTTCCAACCAGGCTCGCCCACATACCTGTCCACCAGATAGAGCCGTCTGGTGCTTCAATCGGGTCCCGAGTGCGCTGACCAAGGGTAGGTGTTGTCCATTCGGTAATCTCAATGTCGACGTTTCCCGGAACCAGTGTTGGTCGCCTGCTGGGGTCTTCCGGAAAGTGTTGGGCCAGATAATTGGCGATCCTGGTGGCCTGCTCATCCTGCAGGTCAATCATGGTAGAGAAAACCCGTCGCCACTCTTCGGGTGAGCTATAGCCAGCTGAGCGCTTGATGGTGGAGACGCCATGGCAGGCCGTGCAGGCTTTCTCAACCAATGCTTTGCCGGCACCTTCCGGTAGTGAAGAT